>CAYGMR010000041.1:4291-12542 GCA_964350725.1 uncultured Ardenticatenaceae bacterium
TGTGAAAACTACGTACCATGGACCACTAAACTCGCGCCTTTGGCTGCTGAGTTGGATTTCATTTCCGTACACACGTACCCAGCCTGGGAATATCGCACCATAGAAGATGCGCTTGATTTCACCAAAGAAAATTATTATTCTGTCGTCAATCATTATCCGCATAAAGCGGTGGTGATAACAGAGGCAGGTTGGACAACAGCTTCCAACGGCCGTGGCATTGAACCCGTAAACGCATCTGAAGCGATTCAAGCCAGTTATTATCAGCAGCTGCTGGCATGGACGAAGGCGGAAAAAATCCTGACCTTTGTGTTTGAAGCCTTTGATGAACCCTGGAAAGGTTCCCTTGATCCTCAGGAACCTGAAAAACATTGGGGATTGTTTTATGTTGATCGCAGGCCAAAACTGGTCATGCAACCTGTCTATTGAATTTAATCCATTTTATGCTATCATTGACTGCAATGAAGTCATTGATAGCATATTAGCGAGGTTAATTATGGCAACCCTAACCATCCGAAATCTGAATGAAGAAACGAAAAATCGCTTGCGGCAGTTGGCAGCACAGCAAGGACATTCAATGGAAGAAGAAGCACGCCGCATCTTAAATCGCGCCGTAACTAAAGTTGAACGCAAAGGACTGGGTACGGTAATCACACAACATTTTACCGAGATCGGTGGCGTAGAATTGGACATTCCGACCCGTTCAGCAGTTCGCCCTGCACCACAATTTTCGGAAAATTAGACATGATATTGCTAGATACGAATGTCTTGTCAGAACTGATGAAACCAATCCCCAATGCAGATGTAGTTGCCTGGTTAGATGAGCAGCCTGAATCAACGCTGTTCGTTTGTGCCATTACGCGTGCAGAAATTGAGCTAGGCATCGCTTTATTGCCGGATGGGAAACGTAAACACGACATTTCAGCGGCCTCACGGAAAATGTTTGGTGAATTTCATGGTCGCCTTCTCGTGTTCGGTGAAATGTCAGCAATACAATATGGGCCATTGGTAGCAAATCGAACTAAGCAAGGTTACCCGATTTCTGTGGAGGACGCCCAAATTGCATCTATCGCTCTTGCGCATGGTTTGCAGTTAGCAACCCGCAACGTAAAAGATTTTAGGGATATTCCAATGCTTGCAGTGATCAATCCCTGGCAGCTTAATACTTGAGGAAACGAAAGAGATGAAAAAATTTGAGGCAAAATGGAAACGAAAATTGAGTTACTGCTAAAACAACTAACACTCACTGAGAAAGTCTCCTTGCTGGCCGGGGCCGATATGTGGCATACCGGTCCAGTGGAACGGTTGGGTATTCCGGCCATGAAGATGTCTGACGGGCCGAATGGTGTGCGCGGTGCGGATGATAACTTAGGGCCGACTTCGGTCTGTTTTCCGGTGGGGGTTGCCCTGGGCGCGACGTGGAATCCAGATCTGATTAAGCAGGTTGGCGGTGCATTAGCGGAGACAGCCAAAGATAAAGGGGCGCATATTTTACTCGCGCCCACGGTCAATATTCAGCGTACCCCTATTGCTGGTCGAAATTTTGAATGTTTTGCCGAAGACCCGTATTTGAGCGGGCAGATGGCAGCCGCTTATATTGAGGGGTTACAAAGTCACGGCGTGGGTGCCTGTATCAAACATTTTGTATGCAATGACCAGGAGTTTGAGCGTTTTTCAATTAGTGCGCAGGTGGAACAACGGCCGTTGCACGAAATCTACCTCGAACCATTCCGTATTGCGCTGCAACAGGCACGGCCGTGGACGATTATGTCGGCCTATAATCGCATCAACGGCCGTCATGCCAGCGAAAACAGCGCTTTGCTGCTCGACATTTTGAAAGATAAATGGGGCTTTGATGGCTTGGTCACCTCAGATTGGTATGGCACCTACAGTGACCATGTGGCTGCTGGCGGCCTCGATCTGGAGATGCCCGGCCCGGCGCGTTGGATGGGCCAAAATGTACATGATGCTGTGGATAATGGTGAACTTAGCGAAACAGTGCTAGATGACAAGGTGCGCCGTTTGCTGCGCACGATGATGCGTGTGGGGATTTTTGATCAACCGCAGCGACAAACCGAACACAGCCAAAACCGGCCAGAAGACCGCCAATTGGCGCGAGCTGTGGCCGGAGAGGCCATTGTTTTGCTGAAAAACGAGAGTGATTTGCTGCCTTTGGATCCGAATAAGCCGCAGTGCATTGCCGTGATTGGTGAAAACGCAAAATGGGCACAGATTCACGGTGGCGGCAGTTCTGCTGTGAATTTCCATTATGCGATTACGCCGCTGGATGGCATTAAATCACAGACTGGTGAAGGGGTGCAGGTAGATTACGCCATCGGCTGCCCACTGCATAAATATCCGCCTTTGCTGGATGTAGATTGGTTGACAACCGGACCACAGAATCAGCGTGGTCTGACTGTAGATTTCTTTGATAATCTTGATTTGACGGGTGAGCCGACTTACACGGCCGTTACCCAAAAAACGATGTTATCCTGGTTTGGCACGTTTGATAAATACATCGATCCGACTTATTTTTCCCTACGCTTAAGCGGCTTTTTGCAGGTTCCACTGACGGGGGAATACAAGCTGCACCTGTTGAGTATGGGCAAGAGCCGCTTGCTGTTAGATGGGGTTCTGCATCTTGATAATTGGGTAGAAGAGGAGATAGCTGAGGGCACCATTGAGCGTGACGGACAGGCAGCGGCCGTTACGCTGCCTTTGGAGGCCGGACAACGTTATGAGTTAGTTGTTGAATTCAGCTGTGATCCGCGTGACCGCTCGCGCATGCTGCGTTTAGGCTGCCCCCCGTTATTGCCGGATGATCCTATTGTGGCCGCTGTCGAGCTGGCAGCGAAGGCTGATGTCGCTGTTATTTTTGCCGGTCTGACGAGTGAGTGGGAAAGCGAAGGGTATGACCGGCTTGATTTGGAACTTGTTGGCCAACAAAATGAACTCATTGAGCGGGTAACGGCCGTTAACCCACGTACGATTGTGGTGCTCAACGCCGGCTCCCCATTGACAATGCCTTGGCTGGAAAAGATTCCGGCAGTGTTACAGATGTGGTATCCGGGCCAAGAAGGGGGTAATGCCATTGCCGATGTGCTTTTTGGAGCACGCAACCCCTCTGGACACCTACCGCTCACTTTTCCACGGCGCTTGCAGGATAATCCGGCCTACATTAATTATCCCGGCGAAAACGGCAAAGTGTTTTATGGTGAAGGCATCTTTGTGGGGTATCGTTATTATGACAAAAAGGGAATTGAGCCATTGTTCCCCTTTGGTTTTGGTCTGTCGTATACGACATTTGACTACGCAAACTTATGCTTCAACAAAGCTGTTTTTGGCTCCGATGACAACATCGTAATCAGCCTGGATGTGACTAACCGTGGTGCCCGTGCCGGGCAAACGGTTGTGCAGGTGTATGTGCATGATGAGGAGGCCCGGGTGTTACGGCCGTCTCAAGAGCTAAAAGCATTTGCCAAAGTTGCGCTAGAAGCGGGTGAAACGCAGACGGTTACATTAAAACTGGATCAGCAGGCGTTGGCGTTTTGGGATACGGCCGTAGAAGCCTGGGTGACGGAGCCGGGTATGTTTGAGCTGTTGGTGGGCAGCTCTTCGCGGGATATTCGGCTGCGAGGAAAGTTTGAATGGGTGGGGAACGTTTGATGATACGGCCGTAGCCATACGCAAAACCATAGATTAAGCGTTGGTAAACCGCCTCTCGCCCGCGTTTGCTGCCTCTGGTAAACTTGTCCGCATGAGTAAGAAAAAAATGTCACCGCTTATTGTAGCAGTGATTGCGCTAATTTTAGTGGTTGCCGCGTTGGCAATTGGCAGCCGCGTGTTAAACGGCGATAGCAGCCTGTTACGCAATGTTGATGTGCCCGCTACGGTCTTGACCCCCAATGCGGATGGTGACAGCGACATTATGCCGTTGGCCTATGAATTGTCACGCAATGCAACTGTATCCATTTATTTCGAGAATGAAGCTGGCGAACGTTTCTATTTTCGCGAAGAAAAACCGCGTGGTGCAGGTGAATTCAACGTTTTTTTCAGTGGGATTGTGGATGGTTACACATTACCAGACGACATTGTGCAGGGTGAAATCTTAAAACGCCTTTTGCAAGATGGAGATTACACCTGGACGATTGAAGCTGTCGATGATAATGGGGTGGTGGAAACGGCCGTTGGCGCATTAACAATCGCCGATGCCGATACAGAATTACCAGAAATCCGTGATTTTTCATTGGATAACCCAATCTTCACCCCCAATCGTGACGGCATAGCAGACCGTGTGCAAGCTCAATTTTACCTGCCAAAAGAAGTGGCCGATGTGCAGGTCTTTTTGGAGATGCCAGATGGCCTTCAGGAACCGATTTCTGAATTGGAACGGGATGTCCCCGCTAACCAACCTGGTCGCCATGTTTATGATTATGAGGGCGGTGTAGACAATGGTGCCACGCCACCGCCAGACGGTACCTATCCCATCATTGCGATTGCCCAAGATGCCGAAGGGCAGCAAATGCGTGTTGAAGACAGTTTGACAATCCAATATGGGGGCGTGCCACGCGCTGATATTTTTGCACCGCCTGCTGGTGATACAGTTGAATTTAGCGCAACGGCCGTTGCGCTCTGCGATACCATCCAGGTGACCATGACCGTTGAAAACTACGGTACAACTCCTATTCGCACGACTGGTCCCGAACCCGGTACCCTCTACGATTCAGATTGGAATTACAACACCCTTGGCTGGCATACCGAATCTGGTGCCTGGCGTGCTGCCATCGGTTTTGAAAACGAACTTAGCAACTATCCTTTTCGTTGGGCAGTCGGTAAACCCGAAGATTTGACCGAAATCGATGGTCACACTTACCTTATGCCCGGTGACCGAGCCGTTGTCACTGGCAGTATTCGAGTTGTAGACACCTTTGGCGACCGTAACCCGCAGCCTATGTGGGCGGGCTTGATCCATGAAGACGTCGAAATATCGCAGTTCAACAATCGTGTCGATCCACACGCGATACTCGTTGATATGCCCGACGAAGTCAATCGCCAAGAATGTGAACCGCGCGAAATTCCGCTAAAAGCACCGTTGAATTAAATTCGTGAAAATCTATGTTAATCCGTGGTTTTTTATCCGTGTCACCCCAAAATAACATACAAAATTACACATTCGACAACAACTAGGATATAGTAGGGTGCACGGTGAGGATTGCATAAATAGATGCGGATTACATCACTGGTTTGTTAACAATTTCATTTATTGTTTGGCGTGCAAAACAGGGTGCTTTTACAACTCAGTTTTGCCCCTTAAAGGTTCATTTTAGGAGGATACATGAAAAACAAAATCAAATGGCTTGTACTCGGAATTTTGGTACTGTCTATCGTTTTGGTTGCTTGCCAACCACAGACGGTTGAGGTTGAGGTGCCCGTTGAGGTGACACGAGTTATTACCGAAACGTCGGAAGTAGAAGTGCCTGTCGAAATAGAAGTGCCTGTGGAAGTAACTCGCGTGGTCACAGAAACTGTTGTTGAAGAAGCAATGGCACCTGACTTGGGTACTGAAGAAAATCCAATCCAAGTACTTTTTGTGCCTTCAGTTGATGCTGAAGTAATTGTTTCTGGTGGCGAGATTTTGGCGCAAGAACTTGAAAACGCCACAGGTTTGAAATATGAAGTTAGCGTACCGACCAGTTATGCTGCGACCATTGAAGCGATTTGTGCTTCACCCGATGATACCATCGCTTTTATTCCTGCTTTGGGATATGTCATGGCTAATGAACGCTGTGGTACCCAAGTTGGTTTAGCTGCTGTGCGCTTCGGCTGGCCTGTCTATTGGGCGCAAATCGTTGTGCGTGAAGACAGTGGTATTGAATCCATTGAAGATCTCGCAGGTAAGACTTGGGGTACGCCGAGTGTGACATCGACATCTGGTTTCTTGGTTCCTAATGCGATGTTTGCTGATGCTGGCATAGAACCTGGTGACATTGTGGAGACTGGCGGCCACACGAGTGCAATGTTAGCTGTGGCTCAAGAAGATGTTGATTTTGCGACTGCATTTTTCAGTCCACCATTGCTGCCAAATTACGAGCGTAATTGGAATCCGGCTACAGATGATCCAGAAATTTGGCGTGATGCTAATCTTGCACCAGAGCTAACTGACGCTGGTCGTGTGTTTGTGGGTGGTGATCCGGCCGAGGGTGGTTACCGTGTCTTGGATGCACGCGCTGCTGCTATGGAAACTTACCCGACAATTTTTGATGAAACACGTATTCTCGCGATTTCAGATGAAATTCCAAATGATACGCTTTCATTTGGTTCTCAATTCCCATTGGGTCTTTCACAGCAAATCGCCAAGGCCGTTTCTGAATATGCAGCCTCAGATGCTTGTCAAGAACCCGCTGAAGGCGTTGTCACGCTCTGTTCTGATGCATTCTATAACTGGACTGGTGCCGAACAAGTCTTAGACTCAGCTTTTGACCCAACACGTTTCCTGATTGAAGCGTTGGGCATGACCGATGAAGATATTTTAGGCGAATAATTTCTGAGCTTTGTTTTTGAGCCGGGCTGTCACAGTCCGGCTCTTTTGACTTAGGTTTGCGAATAAGTTGTCATACCCCCATCTGCATGCGGGCAGGCTCTGCGTAGGCAGGTATCCAAACGTTTGGATCCCCGCCTGCGCGGGAATGACACGATTGACAAGTTGTTCGTGTGCCTTTTTGGCTTAGGTGTGTGGATGCGTTTCCTGATCAAAATTAATTTGTGAACGCATCCATTCTTTTTGCAATTGGCCGAGTTTTGTGCCGTTTGCACCCCCCATTAAACTATGCTGCGAGTAAAAAATCTTACAAAAGTTTATGAGGATGGCACTGTCGCCTTGCGAAATGTCAGTTTTGAAGTGCCGGATGGACAATTCTTGGCAGTCGTGGGCTTGAGCGGCTCCGGTAAAAGCACGCTTTTGCGTTGCATTAACCGCTTGATTGAACCAACAGATGGCGAAATCTGGTGGAACGATACATTGTTGTCACATGTGACCGGTGAAGAGCTGCGGCGCGCACGGCGCAAAATCGGCATGATCTTCCAGCATTTCAATTTGGTACAGCGCTCCACGGTGATGACGAATGTACTGAGCGGCCGTTTGGGCTATGTCAATCCGATTACCAGTTTGTTTAAACGCTTCCCTGAAGAAGATATTCAACGTGCCTATCGCAGCCTTGAACGCGTCGGTATTCGCGAAAAGGCCGGCAATCGCGCGGATGCGTTGAGTGGTGGTCAACAACAACGTGTCGGCATTGCACGCGCGTTAATGCAAGAGCCAGAACTGATGTTGGCCGATGAACCTGTAGCCAGTCTTGACCCGGTTTTGGCGCATAGTATCATGCAACATTTGTTACAAATTAACCGCGAAGATGGCATCACTGTTATGTGCAGCTTGCATTTCCTCGACCTGGTTCAAGAGTATGGTGATCATGTGATTGCGCTCAACGATGGTGAGTTAGTGTTTGAAGGTGCGCCTATTGAGATTGACGATCAACGCTTTAAAGAAATTTATGGTAAAGATGCGGTACGGATAGGCTGATATGGAAAAAAAACCGCAACAAAAAGAAAGTGCTGGTCGGCATGCCTTAAAAATTGGTATAAAAATGCTGCTTGTTTTGGTTGTCATTTACATTTTTGCTTATGGCGTAGATGTGACCAAAATTAACTTGGATGAACCCCAGGACCCGCAGCGCCAGGCTGTGACGACTCGTGTAATTCGTGCATTGGCACGTCCCGACTTTTTTACTTATCATGAAGAATCGCGCAGTATGGATGTTTCGGTTGTTATGCCTTGCCCTGCTGATGTGAAAGGGGTTCAATCCTCTTTGGAGGGCCGTGTTGTTACATTGGTGCCCAATTGTGCGAATACAAATCAAGATGTCCTGACAATCAGTGGGACAGGGTTCCGACCGCGCACAGACGGTATCGTGCGTTGGTATCCACCCGGTGCGGTGGCAACGACCCGTGCTTTAACGAGCTTTCGTACGGATACCGAAGGGAATTTCGAGGAAACCTTCTCTTTTCCAGACATTCGTGCAACAGAAGAACCACAGCGGGTTGAAGTTGAAGAGAAGTGGAATACAGGCATTTCGGGGCTGAGTGAAACGTCGAAGATTACAATTGTAAAGATCATTGAGACAATTTTCCTGGCGTTGATGGCGACAACTGTTGGTACGCTTTTGGCGGTTCCAATTTCGTTTTTAGCAGCACGTAA
>CAYGMR010000041.1:12552-18390 GCA_964350725.1 uncultured Ardenticatenaceae bacterium
GGGCAAGGACCAGGGCGCGGGGTTGCCATTGGCGTCGATTATGTCGGCGGTGATTGCGATTCCGATAGGGTATTTTCTTGCTTCTTATGTGACCACGACATTGTTAAGTCTGGCTGAATTTGCGAACGCGCAAATTTTGTTGGGGGTCGTTCTTGCTACAGTGTTTGCCGTTATTGGCGTATTGATTATTTGGTTTGGCCCACCTGTCTTCACAGATGAACCCCAAAACTGGACACAAGGCTTGTTTTCGTCTGTGCGTATGTTTGTCTCAGCCATGTTGATATTTTATGCGATAGCCATTTTAGCTAATATTGGTGTTGTTTTTGGCTTATGGGTACGCGATTCGTTTGATATTTTGGCTGTATTGGGTAATCTCATTTACTTGATATCAGACGCCATACGTGTGTTGTCTGCGGTGACTGTGGGGATATTGGTGGGCTTGATAGCTGCTTCTTTGGGCAGCCGTTATGGGCAAGAGGCTGTTTTGCGGGTGAGTGGTACGCCGGCGCGTTTGATTACCGGTGTGACCTCTGCTTTAGGCGCAGGGATTTTCATTTATGCGATTGGTTCTGCACTTAATTGGCTGTATCAATTTGACACCCCGCAAAATTGGACGCTTTATCCGGCCATTATTGGTGGCCTGATCACGTTTGTGATTGGTATCGTTATTGACCCAAAACGCCATTTCCCGATTGGTTTTTGGATTTATACAGTCACGCGCAGTGTACTCAATATTATTCGATCTATTGAGCCGTTGATTTATGTTATTGTATTTGCTGTGTGGGTAGGTATTGGCCCGTTTGCGGGTGTGCTTGCACTGACGATCCATACGGTCGCGGCGTTGGGCAAGTTGTTCTCTGAACAGGTCGAGAATATATCCGAAGGCCCCATCGAGGCGATAACAGCGACGGGTGCGAATCGTTTACAGATGATCGTATTTGCTGTGATTCCACAAATTATTCCGCCGTATATTGCGTTTACTTTGTATCGTTGGGATATCAATGTGCGTTTCTCGACGATTATCGGGTTCGCTGGCGGTGGTGGTATTGGCTTTGTGCTGGTACAAAATATTAATCTGCTGAAATATCGTCAGGCGGCTGTGATGATGATCGCGATTGCTGTGGTTGTGATGACTCTGGACTATATTAGTTCGAAGATTCGCACACGGATTCTTTAGTAAAAAAGGAAAGCGGAGCTGCACGGAGGATAAACAGAGCTATACGGAGAGAGATGGGAGAAAACGCCTAGAATTCTGTGTAGCTCCGTGCTTTCTCTGTGCGCTTCGTGTCACTGTTTTATTGTGGCTTGTTTATGCCACAGGTGCTTCAAAATTAAGATACCGTCAGTATAAAGTACAAACACCCCCTAAACCTGCCCACAAACATCCCATAACGGTTACAATGACTGTGAATTGAAGAATTCAGTCAATATGATGACCTTCCTTAAGCCTGATTAAATATCGTTGGCTGGCACAATTGGTAGCGGTAAACTAAATGTAGGTTACCGACGAATTCCCATTTTTCAAACTGGCGCACGTCGTCAGTTTTTTGTCTATTTATGCAGCAACAGAGATTTTTTGTTTTGATTATTAGTTTGATTGTGTTAACGGCTTGCCAACCAGAGATTGTGCAGGTGGAAGTGACGCGCATGGTGGTGGAAACGGCCGTTACTGAAGTCACGCGCATTGTCCCTGATATCACAACGACCGAAGTTACCCGCGTGGTGCCTGAAGAGATCATCCTTGAAGTCACGAAATCGCCGTTAGGCAGCGAAAGCAGGCCTGTGCAGTTGTTGTTTCCGCCGGTGGTAGAAACGGCCGTTATCAGTGAACGTGGCGAGGAATTAGCGCAGGCATTAACTGCGGCAACAGATCGCCGTTTTGTCGTTGGCATCCTGGACAACGAGCAAGCCGTTATTGACATGTTATGCAATGCGCCGCAAGATACGATTGGCTTCATCAGTGCCTCTGCCTATGTGTTGGCCGCCGAACAATGTGATGTGCAGGTTGGCACTGTGGCCGTGCATACAGATCAATACCCGTGGCAAACTGGTATGGTTGTCACACGCCGTGATAGCGGCATCAATGAACTCGAAGATTTAGAAGGTAAAAGCTGGGCGGTTGCAGATAACACAAACATCCCTGATTTCCTCTATTTTCAAGCATTGTTGGATGATGCGGGCATAGAACCGGGCGAGATCATCGAAGTCTCGGGTGACAGTGCGGCGATGTTGGCGGTTCTAAATCAAGAAGCTGATTTTGCGACAGCCTCTTACATACCACCCATCATGCCATTTGAAGAGAGATTGTGGCAATATGGTGAAGATAATCCCGAACCCACCCGTCACTTGGGACTGCCTGCTACACGCAGCCCAATTGGATATGTATTGGTAAACGGTGAACCAGAGTTTGGCGGCTATCGTTTGCGCGATGCGCGTTCACGGATATTTGATGTGGAACCGGAGATTTATGATCGCACAAAAATTATCACTTTGAGTGCGCCGATTCCCAATGAAACCGTTGCTTTTGGTGCAGATTTCCCCTTAGGTTTGGCGCGTGATGTAGTCGTGACCTTGATGGATTTTGCTGGCAGTGAAGCATGTGCGACTTCGCTTTGTGCTGCCGATTTTTACGACTGGACAGGTTTACAAATGGCTGATGATATCAACTATGCACCACTGCGATTTGTGCAATCGACGCTAGATTTAGAGCCAGATGAGGTGTTGAATGCGACGCAGTAATGCTTGGAACACCGTTGTGCATACTACATTTTATAAATATTACGTCGTGCGTGGTACGTTTGCTTTTCTCCATACGCAACACGCACTATGTAATACGTGTTTAGTAACAGGGGGAAGGAGTATCCACTGTGATTGATGTCGCCGTTATTATTGTTAGTTGGAATGTGCGTGATTACCTTTCCGACAGTTTACGCTCGGTTTGCAGAGATTTAAGCCGATCCGATCTGCGCGGCGAAATTTGGGTGGTTGATAATGCCTCTACCGATGGTACGGTTGCATTAGTCAAGGATTTATTTCCACATGTAAATGTGATTGTCAATGAGAAAAACGTTGGTTTTGGTGCAGCTAATAACCAGGGTATGCAAGCGGCCAAGATCGATGATCCGCGTTATTTCTTTTTATTGAATCCTGATACGGTTGTGCGTTCGGGAGCAATTAAAACGTTAATTGATTGCTTGGAAAAACGGCCAAAGGCAGGCATGGCGGGAGCGCGGCTTGTTTATGGCGACGGCCGTTTCCAACATAGTGCTTTTTATTTCCCCGGCTTAGGCCAATTGATGTTTGATCTGTTGCCGATGCCAGCCCGTTTGTACAACAGTCGTCTGAACGGCCGTTACCCGCGTCGTTTTTATGACCACGATCGTAAACCTTTCCAAATTGACCACCCGCTAGGTGCTTCAATGATGGTGCGTGCCGATGTGGCCGACTCGACCAATGGCTTTGATGAAGCTTTTCATATGTATTGTGAAGAGATCGATTGGAGTTGGCGTGTGCGTGAAGCTGGCTGGGAAATTTATGCCGTGCCGGAGGCATCCATCGTGCATTATGGCGGCGAAAGTACGAGCCAGGTGCCGGCAAAATCTGTTGTGAATTTATGGCGTAGTCGTGCATTATTATACCGCAAGCATCATGGCCGTTTGCGCTTGGGTATGGCTTCACGGCTGGTTTACCGCACTATGCGTAAACGCGCTGCCAAAACCAATGATCCAGAGTGGCGTCAGGCGTATCAAGAAATTGCGAATACGTGGTCATCCAACGGTAAAAAGTAATGGCTACAACTAATTTAGCAAGGAACGAATTTGTTTTCGTGTAATTCGTGAAAGTAGTGGCGAAAACCTAGGCGTATTTAACCTGTCAATGTCCCAATTAACGGCCGTTATCCTCACTCTCAATGAAGCAGAACATATCCAAGCCTGTATAAAAAGCTTATCTTGGGCGGATCAAGTTTTGGTTTTTGATTCGCATAGCGAAGATGAAACCGTCGCATTAGCCCAAGCTTCCGGAGCCAGCGTGCTGCAATCTCCTTTTGAGAATTACGCCCAACAGCGTAATGCGTCTTTAGCTGCTGTCCAGACAGATTGGGTCTTTTTTGTAGATGCTGATGAACGTGGCACGCCTGAACTCGGCACAGAAATTCGTCAAGTCATTGAATCCCGTTCTGAAATGGGCTGGTATGTGCCACGCCACAACTATATTTTTGGCAAATTGACAACGGGGGCGGGGTGGTATCCTGACTATCAATCGCGCTTGTTTAAACAGGGTAAAGTGCATTAGGAACGACCTGTGCATGAAACGGCCGTTGTCGATGGCGTCATCGGTTATCTAGAAAACCCCCTCATCCATTTTAATTACCGCGATACAGACCATTTCCACGTTACGCAAGCCAAATACACTGATTACGATGCTGCGATTTTGCAGCAAAAAGGCATCTATCCGCGCCCCCACAATTATATTTTGCAGCCATGGCGTCAATTTTGGTGGCGTTTTGTCACGCTGCACGGCTATAAAGATGGTTTGCACGGTTTGCGTTTGAGTCTTTATATGGCTTATTATGAATGGATAAAATATCGTAAACTTGCCCATCTCTGGAACAACCAATCATGATGAGCCAACCAATCAGTGTAGATTGCACTATTTTCTCCGACGGCCGTATCCGTGTACGTCGTGTGCGTTTAGGCGGGAGTTGGCGCGTGGTTGAACAAGGTCGTCAATGGCAAGATGTTGCTGGTCGTCATGTGCTCGTGATGTTGCCGGGCCAACAAGTGACTGAGCTGTTGCTTTCTAACCAAACCCTGACCTGGGAAATAGCCCCACATCCCTCAAACGCGGCAACCCTCACCTAACTGCTATTCATCTTGCATCTGCGACAGGCTCCGATATAGTTTGGCGTAGTAAATGATGTGGGGTGGAAAAGTTATAAGGGATATGTATGGATGACCAACTAAAATCTGGTAGTCGTTTAGAGCGTGTTTTGAGAAGCGGCCGTTTTGCCGTGACCTCTGAACTGAATCCTCCCGACAGTGCAAATCCTGAAGATGTATACCGAGCCGCACTGGTACTCTCGACCGTGTGTGATGGCATTAACGCGGTAGACGCATCCGGCGCCAACTGCCATATGTCTAGCGTGGCAATTTGCGCCTTGCTGACACGTGCAGGATATGATCCTGTCTATCAGGTGGCTTGCCGCGATCGCAATCGCATTGCCATTCAAGGGGATTTGTTAGGTGCGGCGGCGATGGGCGTAGGCAATGTACTCTGTATCACCGGTGATGACGTCAGCAATGGTGACCAACCAGAAGCCAAGCGCGTCTTTGATTTTGATTCCATTCAACTGCTGCGCACCGCTAAAATCATGCGCGATGAAGGCATGTTTCTGAGTGGTCGTAAGTTGACGACGCCACCGCGTCTTTTTTTGGGTGCTGCCGCTAACCCGTTTGTGCCGCCATTAGAATGGCGACCACAACGGTTGGCCAAAAAAGTGGCGGCAGGCGCCGATTTTATCCAGACACAATATTGTTTTGATGTACCGCGTTTACAAGCATATATGCAGCGTGTGCGCGATTTGGGGTTGCATGAAAAAGTTTATATTTTGGTTGGGGTAGGCCCCTTGCGCTCTGAACGGGCTGCCGAATTTATGCGCAGCAAAGTGCCAGGCGTACACATCCCCGATGAAGTGGTTGAACGTTTGCGCAAGACACCCAAGAAATTGAAAGTCGCTGAAGGCAAGCGTATTTGTGTTGAGATTATCCAACAGGTACGTGAAATCGAAGGTGTGGCTGGCGTGCATGTGATGGCTTATCGGCAAGAAAAAATGGTGGC
>CAYGMR010000042.1:0-18031 GCA_964350725.1 uncultured Ardenticatenaceae bacterium
AGCTAATAGGGGTGCGCCAATCAAAGCGAATTCAAAATATCCAATAGGTTCATAGCCCGCACCACTTAGTGTGTCGGCCACGATAATGTTCAAAGGGGTACCGGTTAAGGTCAACATGCCGCCAGCATTGGCAGAAAAGGCGAGCGGGATCAAGAATTTAGAGGGCAGGCTGCCAACTTGCCAGGCTGCGGCGACGACTGCGGGTAATAAAGTGGCGACTGTGCCTGTGTTACTGATAAACGCAGACAACAAACCTGTACCCAGCATGAGCACAACGATTAAACGTGCTTTGCTGCTGCCAGCCAGGTTGATGATTTGCTCACTGATCCATTTGGTAACGCCAGTACGAGATAACCCTTCACCGACAATAAATAAAGCACCAATCATAATGACGGTTGAGTCGCCAAATCCCGCCAACGTTTCCGGCACGGTGAGAATGCCAAAGAGGAAAAGCGCCAGCAATGACATGCCAGCAATCAAGTCTGAACGCCATTTGCCAAAGATAAACAGAAAAATGGTAATGGCAAGGATGATAAATGTAATAATCATAAAAAGTTTATCCGCTCTTTCCTAGCCGCTGTTGTCAGCGAGAAACAAACGTATTGTCGCGCCACCAATAGCGCCACGGGATTGAATACCAGGGTTCGGGTGTTTTGCCCATGCCGATCCGTGGGCCGGTCGCAATCTGATCAGCGGGCAGCAAAGGCCCATCTTCAAGCCAAATAACGCTATCATCTGTATAAAGGCTAACGCCATTTAAGCTTTTGTCAATGGCTAACGCTTGGGCGAGTTTGGCAGGACCATTGGTAAGTTCAGGATACGGCCGTTTACGCAAAACCGCCATCTGCTCAACCCCTTCCTCCGGTTGTAAAGCCCGCACCAAGACCGCATTTGCTTCGCCTTCCTTGCCTGTGACGATGTTAAACATCCAATGCATGCCATAGGTGAAGTAGATATAGGCATAGCCTGGGGAGCCAAACATAACAGCAGTACGGGCTGTGGGACGGCCGTTATTGGCGCGATCACCATGACAAGCCAAATCAGGCTCGTCGGCATCACAATATGCCTCCGTTTCTACGATTATGCCGCTTACACGTTCGCCATTCAATAAGCGTACTAAGCGCTTGCCTAACAAATCAGCAGCGACTGTGCGCGCGGGACGGGCAAAAAAGGCGGGTTGTAGACGGGTCAAAGTGGTGTCTCCTATGTAAATTGAACATCCCTGTTCGATGCCCGAACAAGGATGTTCGAGCTACGGTTTTCACGCATTCGTGACTTCGGCGTGAGCTCAGTCGAACGGTGCGCCGTGGTGCGTGTTGTCTCCCTGGTAAATAAACCTCCGGGAGGTTGTTTCAGTTTATTCCGCTGCATGAAGCAAAAAGTCCAACAGGTAATTGTTCACTTTGTCAGCTTCTTCATGCATGATCCAATGGGTGGCATTATCGAGATAGATAAGACGGCCGTTGACACAATATTCAATGCTTTGCTGCGCCATCTTGGCTTGCATAAATTTGTCTTGTTTACCCCAAATTATAAGAGTCGGCATTTGCACAAGATTTGTCGTTGCTGCGTGTGGTGTGGTTTGGAATAATGCACGATACCAGTTCAACATCGCAGTTAATGCACCGGGTTGCGCCCACGCGTGCCGATACAAATCCAGTTCCTCCGCAGAAAATGTGCCCGGGCGGCTACTCTGCCGCATTTGACGTGCCAACGCATTAAAATTGCCAGCTTTGAGCGTAAGCTCTGGGAGTTTGGCTAACTGGAAGTAAACCATGTACCAGCTTTTCAGCCGTTGTACCCACTCTTTTTGCACATTGCGGCGCATCACGCTGTGATGGGCGACATTCATGATGCAAATTTTTTTGAGGCGCTCAGGATAGGCGACGGCCGTCCACCACGCCACCGCTCCACCCCAATCATGCCCTACCAGATATGCCTGTTCAGTAACGGCCGTGTCAATCAAACCAACCACATCCTTGGCCAGAGCATCCAAATTGTAATCCTGGATAGAACGTGGTTTGCTACTCAGGTTATAACCACGTTGATCGGGAACCCACACGCGAAAACCAGCCGCAGCAAAAAAATCAATTTGTTTATGCCAGCCACGCCAATATTCAGGAAAACCATGGAGAAAAATGAGCAAAGGGCCATCCTCAGGTCCTGCCTGAACTAGATGCAGCGTCACGCCATTCACGGTCTCATACGCATGTTTGTACAAATTATCCATAACATATATCCTTTATGCTCACTTGGTAATAATATGCAACGATACACAAAAATGCGAATTGATAATTTACCTTTTTCAGGATGTCAACTTCCGCTTTGCGAGATAAAATCAGAAACGAGAAAACAAGGAAAAACTCATGGACCTATCCCACAAATCAAAACCGATCAAGCCGTTTTTGCTTTTCTTTTTTTTGTTATTGAGTAGTGTGTTGCTTTATCTGTTTGGCGAAACCTGGCTGCGTAAGATTTTATTGTATCTTTCTACCGCTGCCTGGGCTCGTAAGTTGGTCAGCAGCCTGCCTATGGCGCAGCCAGTCGCACGTCGCTTCGTCGCAGGCGAAAGCAGATCTGAAGCATTGGCTGTGGCGCGCGAGCTAAATGCGAAAGGTATGTTAGTCACACTGGATTACCTCGGCGAAAGCGTCACGAATGCACCAGAAGCGATTGATGCCCGTGATGAAATCCTGCAGCTTTTGGATGCGATCCATGCGGAAAATCTAAACGCCAATGTCAGTGTCAAGCTGAGCCAATTGGGTCTAAAATTGGATGAAAATCTCGCCTTTGACAATGTTTATTTGTTATTAGAACGTGCCCAGCAATACAACAACAAAATCCGCATTGATATGGAAGAAAGTGGCGTTCTTGATGTGACGCTCGAAATTTACCGCACCTTGCGTGACCGCTATGGCATGAAAAATGTCGGGGTTGTACTGCAAGCTTACCTCTACCGCACAGAAGCAGATGTTGCCCAACTAATTGATGAAGGCGCCTGGATCCGCTTATGCAAAGGTGCCTACATGGAACCACCCGAAGTTTCTTTTGTGCAAAAAGAGGATACTGATGAAAATTATGTCAAATTGATGCAAGTGTTGTTATCTAAAAAAGCACGTGACAACCATGTTTATGTAGGCATCGCCACCCATGATGAAGCCATGATCGCGGCCACAAAAGATTATGTCAACGCAACTGATGTACCGTTAGATGCCTTTGAATTCCAGATGTTGTATGGCGTGCGGCGCGAACTCCAAGAAGCACTTGTAGCCGAGGGCTACCGCATACGCATTTATACGCCATATGGGCAAGCATGGTATCCCTATTTTGTGCGTCGTCTGGCGGAGCGGCCCGCGAATCTTTGGTTCTTTATCAGCAATTTCTTCAAAAAATAATCGAATTATTCAGGTCATTCCTGTGAAGGCAGGAATCCACACGTTTGGATACCCGTTTGTGCGGGTATGACAGTCAAGAGTTACAAAATAATAACTTATGCCAATTATCGAAAACTCAACCATTATTCAAGGTGTGCAAATTGTGCATCTAAAAGCCGTTGGTGATTCACGCGGGCGTTTTATGGAATCATTTCGCAAGGAGTGGTTTCCCCAACGCAGCTGGGAACGCTTGCAATGTAATCGTTCCGATTCAATGCGCGGGGTTTTGCGCGGATTGCATTATCATCACAAACAAATCGACTACTGGTTTGTCGTCGCAGGAAAACTCAGAGCGGCCATGGTCGATATTCGGCCGTTTTCCCCCACCTACCTCGCCACTCAAACCTTAGACATGGGAGAAGGCAACGATTTGGGGCTTTTCATCCCCATTGGTGTCGCGCATGGATTCGCGACCCTTAGCGATGCCACGCTCACCTATGTTGTTGATAATTACTATGATGGTGGCAGCGACGAAAACGGCGTCGCCTGGAATGATCCCACTTTCAACCTCGACTGGGGCATTGAAAATCCGATTGTTTCTGAACGCGATCAACAAAATAAATTGCTTAAAGATATCCCAGCGGAAGATCTACCTAAGGAATGAAGCAGTCAGCAAAATGAATGAGCCAAAGACAATCGACGAATTTTCTGAAGTAACGGCCGTCTTTGAATCCTACCCCGATCTCATCCGCCAACAATTATTGCTGCTGCGCCAATTGATTTTGGATACGGCCGTTGCTACTCCGGGTGTTGGTGAAATTGTAGAAACACTCAAATGGGGTCAGCCCAGCTACCTCACCGTTAAGCCCAAAAGCGGCACCACCATTCGCATTGACGCCTATAATGTCCAAAAACAGCAAATTGGCGTATATGTCTCTTGCCAAACCAGCCTGATAGGCAATTACCGCCAAATCTACCCGGCCCTGACCTATGCAGGCAAAAGAGCCATCATTCTTAACGCGCAAGATGATCTTCCCATTAAACCTCTGCGCCATTGTATTGAACTAGCGCTCACCTATCACCGCAACAAAAAACCTTAACCTCAAATGTGTCATGCTGAGTGGCGCAGCCCGAAGCATCCCAGCCGCATGAGATTCTTCGCTCCGCTCAGAATGACAAGTTGATAATCAAAGTTATTGGCAATGATCAATTAAACAGTTTCTGCCAGAGGGGCGGCCCCAAAATTAACAAGCCAATCAACGCAGCCCCGCAAGCGCCAACTAAAACGGCGGCAGCGGCGACATCTTTGGCGACTTTAGCCAGGGGATGCGGCTCTGGTGCCACTAAATCGACAACAGCTTCGATGGCTGTATTCATAAATTCGGCCATCCATACCGCCATCATCGCCAGAATAATGATTGCCCACTCACGCAATGGCAGCCGCACCCACAAGCCCACAACTACAACCGCGATACTAACAACAGCATGAATCCAGGCATTATGCTGACTGCGCAGCACATACCACCAACCTTCGAAGGCATATTTGAAGCTTTTAATGCGACTGTACAGCTCTTTCTCTACCATCACACACAACATAATTGTCAATTGATGCTTGCCAATTGACAATTGTCATTTATTACGTTTCTGTCGGCGTAATATTTTCCAACCCCAGTTCTTGCATAACGGCCGTTTGTGCCGCCCACATTGCCGTTTTTTCATCAACCTCTAGATGATCATGACCCAATAAATGCAACGTGCCATGGACGGCCAATAATTGCAATTCTGCTGCAAGTGCATGACCAGAAAGCACAGCTTGTTGTTCGGCAACCGGCACGGCAATGGCGATGTCACCCAAATAAACACCCATCTCTTCAATGTCTGGCCATTCATCCCCAGAAGGAAAGCTCAACACATCGGTGGGTTTATTTTGGCCGCGATAATCGCGATTAAGCTGCTGGATAGTTTCATTGTCCGTGAGTAACAAAGTTAAACTGAGTGCGGCATCCATCTTTTGTTGGCGTAGGGTTGTGACAACGGCCGTTTTCAACAAGCCCTCAAGCCCATCATCCACACCAACCTGATCCACAATATCAATCGTAAACGTCATTGTAAATTGGATATATCCTGGGGTGGCATCAAGGAGGACTTGATCTGGGCAGGCTTTAATGGTAATGAAGCAGTTGCGTCTAGCACACTGTCTGGAGGCGGCAGCGCTTTGCCGGCTTTTGCAACCTCTTCCAATGCCTCGTTGCCAGGATACTTCACACGCACATGAAAACGCCCTTTCAGTGTCTCAATAAATGAAAGCCGGATTTTTTCAACATCGCCCAACGACAAACCAGAGTTATTTAACTGTCCTTCACGCACATCTTCATTAACCAAGGAATTTACCAATTTTTCAATCGCGGCTGGGTTATGCGGCCGTATCGCGCTGGAAGTTGCCTCAATCGCATCCGCTAACATCACAATGCCCGTTTCACGCGAACGAGGACGTGGCCCAGGATAACGGAACTGCTCAGGATTAACCTGGTCCGCTTCATCGCCAGCTTCTTCCTGCGCCTTAAAATAAAATCCTTTCACTAAACGTGAGCCATGATGTTCGGCGATAAAATCACGAATGCGGTCTGGCAAACGGTAACGCTTGGCTAATTCAACGCCATCTGGTACATGGGCGATGATGATGCGTGCGCTCGTGTACGCATCCAGTGAATCATGTGGATTAAGCCCTTCCTGATTTTCAGTAAAGAATGCAGGTCGGTTCATTTTACCGATGTCATGATAAAAGGCGCCAACCCGCACCAATGTGCTGTTGGCCTTTACACGCTCGGCAGCTTGTTCAGCCAAGTTCGCGACCATAATACTATGATGGTATGTGCCTGGCGCACGCCGCAGGAGCTCCTGTAGTAAGGGGTGGTCAAGCCGTGACAAATCTTGTAATTGTAATGAAGTGATAATGCCAAACAACCCACCCAAAATATAGAAACCTGCCAACGTTAAGGCAGCTGATAAAACGCCGTTGCCCAATGCATACATACTGCTTTGCACTAAATCAATAAATTCTGATTGAGCCGCAAGGGCGAAGATTGCCAGCACGGCGATCTGACCGATGGCAGCAACGAGACCCGCCTGGAAATAGGCGACCAGGCGCTGTGCATCACGCAGCGTCAAGCTGGCTAAAAGTCCACCCACAGCTGCATAAGTCGCCATTTCAAGCGATGAACGGGCTGACAAACCAAAAATTCCAGCCATGATAATCGTGATTAAAATCGAAAAGCGTACATCAAAAATAACAGCGATCAACATGGCTAATGCGGCAATGGGGAAGAGCAGCGATAAAGTTAGGAGCGAAGAGGCAGTCAACATTTTGGCAGTCAATGCATAAAATAAGATTAGACCAGCCAAGAGAATTAAGTAACGGCCGTTGTCCTCTAACGGATCACGAAACAGCCGCCAATATAAAACAATTAAGACCACAGCAACGACTGAAACCAGGAAAATACTAGCTACATAATACCAACCATTCGCCTGCCGCAGCAGCCCTAACTCGACCATCAGCTCAAAATCTGATTCTGTTGTGATCTCGCCAGCACGGACAATCCGTTGATCTTTGACCACATTACGGGTAACAGGTTCAACTGCAGCGGCGGCGGCTTCGCGTGCTTCTACAGTTGCTTCTTCATCCAAAAATACAGTGGGTATAATAAACTGCCCAGCGATATTGGAAACAACATTACTTTGGGCCGAGGTCAAGCCCAAGCTTGCCGACCGCCGTGCCAAGCGCTGAAAATCATCCAACTGCGACTCACGAATATCCTCACGCATCAAATCATCCACAATGCGCATGATCTCGCCACGCGCACCTTCATAATCATCCTGATTCATCGTGACAAGATCGTAGGCCACTGTTTCTGATATTGTCAGATCTTCAATAGATTGGATATAAGTAATTTTTTGATCGAGGTTTGCTTGCGAATCAGCACGCACTGTGTCGATAAAATTAAAAATCGCATCAACTTGTGCCAATTGGGCACGGCCGATACTCAAATCCATCGGTGTGTAAACATCAGAGATGCTATTACTAGCTAAACTGCGAGCCTGCTCTGTTAATATTTTACTGATATAGGAATATGAGTCAGGGGCAAAAATATCTTCTTGGGCAGGTTCACCCACAACAACATCAACTTGTTCCGCCCTAAGTAAATCAATGGACAGAATCAACGTTAAGCCCACTGTCAAAAAGACAGCAAACAAGGTTAAGCGTAGATCGTGGAGCGATTTACGTAGTCGTTTGGGTGCAGTTGAACCAGGTAAT
Source organism: uncultured Ardenticatenaceae bacterium (assembly GCA_964350725.1). Taxonomy (GTDB): domain Bacteria; phylum Chloroflexota; class Anaerolineae; order Promineifilales; family Promineifilaceae; genus JAACFF01. Next base: position 7,687 of record CAYGMR010000042.1, read on the forward strand.
GATTGCATAAATACGGTTTATCTAACTCTGCGCTAACAATTCAGTAACGACTTCATTCACAAGACGGCCGTCGGCTTTACCTTTAACTTGTGGCATCAAACGTCCCATGACTTTGCCTTTGTCTTTAGGGCCGCTCGCACCAACCTCAACGATAACTTTTGTAACCAACGCGCTAATTTCCTCACGGTTCATTTGTTGGGGTAAATAACGTTCGATAATCGCCAATTCGGTTACTTCTACAGCGGCCAAATCAGAACGCCCGGCACTTTCATATTCGGCGATGCTTTCGCGACGTTGTTTAGCCTGTTTATTCACGATAGCCAAAACATCAGCCTCTTTCAAATTATCTTGTTTTGTATCAACTTCAACTTGTTTAATTGCTGCCAACAACATGCGCAGCGTATCACGCGTTTCATTATCATTCGTACGCATCGCCGCCTGCATATCATTCGTGATCTGTTCTTTCAAAGTCATGCTTTAAAACCTCCAATTAGATTGTAGCATTCGCTTAGGGCGTGTCAACCAGGCTTACAGGCTTGCAGCCAGCGGTCAGTTTATTTGCTGTTGATTGGCTGAAATGCTGACGAGCCATGCGTTTGTGTTATAGTTTCGCGATGGAATCTGAAGCTAAATCACGTCATCTTGTTGAAATCATCGCTAATTTTTTCAAACTTGGTCTCGTTGCCTTTGGCGGGCCAGCCGCCCATATCGCCATGATGGACGATGAATTCGTTTCAAGACGCAAATGGATGTCGCGTCAACATTTTCTAGACCTCATTGGAGCCACGAACCTGATCCCTGGTCCCAATTCAACTGAAATGACCATGCACCTGGGGTATGAACGCGGCGGTATATGGGGGTCTATCGCGGCGGGCATAGCTTTTATTCTACCCGCTGCTTTACTTACGGGCCTGGCAGCGTGGGCTTATGTCAACTATGGTAGCTTGCCGCTAGTCGAACCGTTGCTTCAAGGCATCAAACCGGCTGTTGTGGCTATCATTTTGGGCGCGTTGTGGCGGCTGGGACGCAAGGGGATCAAAAATTGGCAGCTAGTCGTGATTGGGGCTGGCCACCTTGTTGGGCGTGCCTGTCTTGTGGGCATTATTTGCTGGCGGGGCGGTTGGCATGTTCTGGCTGCTGCTGCAATCACGCCATGGTAAAACATTGCCACTATTGTTACCTTTCGGAACGGCCGTGGCCCAAACCAATCCCGACCAAACGCCTTTATGGCAAATCTTCCTCTTCTTCCTCAAAGTTGGCTCTGTACTCTATGGCAGCGGTTACGTGCTCGTAGCCTTTCTGCAAAATGATCTCGTCGATCGCTACGGCTGGCTAACCCAAGCAGAACTGCTCGATGCAATTGCTATTGGTCAATTCACACCCGGACCAGTGTTGACGACCGCAACTTTCATTGGCTACCTGCTCGGTGGAGCATGGGGCGCTGTCGTGGCAACTTTGGGCATTTTTCTACCTTCATTCATCTTTGTCCTCATTTTGAACCCGCTGGTGCCTAAAATGCGCAATTATGTATGGACAAGTGCTTTTTTGGATGCAATTAATGCTGCCGCGGTCGGCGTGATGTTGGCTATAACCATCAACCTGGGTCGCGACACATTAACTTCTTGGCAGGCTTGGCTCATTTTTGGACTGGCAGCCTTTCTCACTTTACGCACAAAAATCAGCTCAGTGTGGATAGTTATTGGGGGCGGTTTGCTTGGGTATTTGCTTCAACTTGTTTTCTAACCGATGGGGGCCGAGGTTTTAGCCACGAAAAATATCAGCTGTTTGTACGCTGGTCGCGAAAATCAAATTGAAGCAGATTTGATGAAACAAATATAATTTTTCTTTTCGCAAAAACAGTCCAAATTCGCAATCACAACCAACTTTCCTTTGTATCCATTGCCAATCTATATTTCTAGTCGTAGAATAATGAGGATACTATTAAAATTAGCTGGTTGTAATATTGTTTGCAACTATATACCAAAAAAGGAGTTTCTAAATGAATGTTAATTGGGAACAGCTATTGACAGAACTAGGCACATTGTTGTTCAGGTTCATTGGTGCGCTGATTGTTTTGCTGATCGGGTGGTTGATCGCAAAATGGATTGGCAAGCTCATCACCAAAATATTACATCGTTTCAACGTGGATGAACGTACATCAAAATGGGCTGGCGATGGTGAAGATATTCCGAAGGTCGAAGAAGGCATCGGAACCATTGTCTATTACCTGCTGATGTTGTTTGTGCTGGTTTTGTTCTTTGAAGTCTTAGGCTTAACATTGATAACCGCACCCCTCAACACGCTCTTAGCAACAATTTTATCTTACTTGCCAAGCCTAGTTGTGGCGGGCGCCTTGGTGGTTGCAGCTTGGATCGTCGCGGCTATCTTACGGGGTTTCACGCGACGGCTGTTGCAGGGAACAGGCGTAGACAAACGTGTTGGGGACCAGGCTGGTTCTGACAGCGTGCCTATTTCTAAAGGCGTATCCGAGGCGGTTTACTGGCTTGTTTGGCTGATCTTCTTGCCACCAATTCTTGGAGCCTTGGGCATGGAAAGTCTGGTCGCGCCATTAACCGTCATGTTAGTTGATCTGCTAGATTACATTCCCAACCTTTTAGCCGCTGGCGTAATCCTGCTGGTAGGTTGGTTTGTGGCTAAGATCATCCGTCGCATCGCGACCGGTTTCCTGGCAGCCATTGGCACAGATAAATTCAGCGACCGCATCGGTCTGGGTAATGTTTTGGGCAGCCAAAATCTTTCCGGCCTACTGGGGTTGATTGTATTTATCCTCATTCTGATTCCAGTCATTATTGCTGCATTAGAAGCATTAAATATGGACGCACTCACCACACCGCTGAGTGCCATGCTGGAAACGATCTTTACAGCCATTCCTGCGATCATAGCTGCGTTTGTGATTTTAGCAGTAGCTTATGTCATCGGTAAGCTGCTAGGTGAATTGGTAGCCAATATTTTAGAAGGGCTCGGTTTTGACAATATCCTCGTCTTCTTAGGGTTGGCAAAAGAACCAACTGCCGGCAAGGCCGCACCTTCTCAGATTGTAGGCGTCATCGTTCTGATTGCTGTCATGCTCACAGCAGCTTTAAGCGCGGCTTCCCTCTTAAATATGCCCGCAATCTCCTTGTTGGTCGCTCAATTTATTGCCTTTGCCTGGCGTATCCTTATTGGCCTGATTATTTTTGGAATTGGTTTGTGGGTAGCCGAATTGTTAGGGAAAGCAATCCAATCAACCGACTGGCCGCAAAGAAATCTCGCCAGCCTGTTTGCACGCGGAGCCGTGGTTGTGTTAGCCACCGCCATGGCACTGGGGCAAATGGGATTAGCCTCTTCAATCATCGATCTGGCGTTTGGACTGACGGTTGGTGGCATTGCGCTCGCGGCAGCGTTAGCATTCGGGCTTGGCGGTCGTGAAGTCGCTGGTCGCGAGTTAGAAAGCTGGGTTAAAACGGTGCATGAGTTAGAACCAGCTACTGTGGATGAAGAAGCTGCAACAGATACTGAGGCGTAAAAAGACAAATTTCTGCTCTGCGCGTCACTTCTAAATCTCATCTTTAGTGGACTCTGGCGAAAAACGCCAGAGTCCTGATTTTTATATATTTTGCAAACGGACTGTTGAAAAAGTCCTAAATGGTATGTGGGGGCTTCGGTGGAGTTCTGTACAGGTTTTGGGTGACTTCGTTGTGAGTTCAGTCAAACAATAAACGCTGCGTGCAGCCCCAATAACGAATGGTTTAGTGGATCACTGCACCGAGTGTCTTGAGGGTCGCCACTTGCGCTAGCGATAAACCTTGGGCATCGGTAATGTCCATTTTGTCGTAGGGCCCTGACGGCGTTAACGACAAGTCACAGAGACCTGTTTGGCTGTTCCATATGCGCACAACGCCATCATCGCCGCCGCTGGCGACACGGCCGTTTCTAGAATCAATATCAATGGTTCCCATAACCCCCTCTTGCAACGTGCGTTGACATGCCCCTGTTTCCACATCCCAAAAACGCAAACAGCCCCTATTGCTGTTCGTAATCAATAAGGTGCTGTCGTTACTGAATGCCATGCAATGCTCATCATTAACAGATTCCAAAATTGAACAGCATAAGTGCCCATTCGTTACATCCAATATCCCCAAACTGTAATCATCAATTTGAAAGGCAATTTTGCGGCTATCCGGACTAAAAACGAGGTTCCAAAAAGTAGCAATCGGGCCACGCCCTGGGAAGCGTGCGCAAAACGTTAACAAGCCGTCATTGGCTGCTTGCCACACGATCACCACGCCATTTCTATCCTGCGAAACAAGATAAGTGCTGTCAGGAGAGAATCGAATGCCCCCGATGAGTGCCTGGTGGTCAGTCTGCGTTATACAAACAGTGTCATTAAACATATTTATCAATTTAAGCGCGTGTTCATTGGTGCTATAGGCAAGAAATTGACCATCAGGGCTAAAACTAATATGCGCGGCCAAACCCGTGCAAACGCGTTGGTCGCGCAAGTGTAGGTGATGCGACTGTACATCGCCAAAATAGAGTGTCCCATGTTCCAAACCGGCACCAATCGCCAGCAAACGGCCGTTATTGCTAAAGGCCAACGTGCGTACAAACCGTTGATCAACAGAGAAAGTCTGCTGCAAACGGCCGGATTGTGTCTGCCAAAGTCGTACTTTCGAGTCATCGCCACTAATAGCCAGGATGGTGCTGTCAGGGCTAAACACGAGCCGGCGTACTGAGCCTTCGTGACCTTCAAACAGATGCAGTAAACGGCCGTTTTCTGCATCCCACAAACGCACGGGCTGATCAAAACAGGCAGTGGCAAGCAATTTACCATCCGGGCTATAAGCAACTTCGTTTATTTTTTTAAGCGAACCGCGTAAGGCATGCAACAAATGGCCATTACTGCCTTGCCACAAGCGAATGGTACGGTCGTAGCCGCCACTGGCCAGGATGGTTCCATCTGGGCTAAAAGCGACAGTTGTAATCCAGTTGCGGCTGCCGTGGATCACACGCAGCGAGCGTTCCTGGCGCCAATCCCACAACCGGATGGTCGTATCCGCGCTGCCACTGGCCAGCGTCTTACCATCTGGATGAAAGGCAATCGAAAAAACAAAATTCGTATGCTGCTGCAAAGAGGCTATTTTTTTGCCGTTGGGTACATCCCATAAATGGATTGCATTATCTTCACCCGCCGACGCCAATACAGCGCCATCGGGGCAAAAAGCCAACGACCAGACTTTCTTTAAGTTGCCACTGCTGAAATTGTTGAGCAATGTGCCAGCAGGAATCTCCCATAAGCGCACCGTGCCATGATTGTCGCCTCCGGCCAGAATCTGACCATTTGGTGCAACCGCCAGCGACATGACGAAGGTATCGAGGGTAGAAATTGTGCGCAAGAGCTGCCCACTGTCCACATCCCAAACGCCAATGGTCAGGTCTTCACTGCTGCTGAAAAGAAACGCGCCATCCACGCTAAAAACAAGTGCTCTGATCTGTCCTGTATGCGCAGCTAACTGATTGATTTCAACCCCCGAATTGGTATCCCACAAACGAATAATGCGGTCATTGCTGCTGCTCGCTAACGTTCGCCCATCTGGACTGAATGCCATCGCCAAATAAAAGCCCGAATCAGGTTGAATAATCAGATGCGGCTGATATGCATGTACGCCCCAAAAGGTAATCGAACCATCAGCCGTCCCCGCTGCCAACCACTGCCCATCAGGACTAAAAGCAAGATTAATGACCAGGCTAAATGTGTCGCGAAAAATCGACCCGCGCAAGTCGCTGTCGCGAAAAGAGACATTATGTAAAACAACTGCCCGCAAATCAGCCTGCCAAACCGTCAAATGGGAAAAGTCATAGCCGGACAAATCTTCCCCTAGTGCCATGAATAAATGCAAAATATTTGCACCAGCATAACCTGGTGTGGGAGAAACTTCAGCGCGAACCATTGCCAACAAATGGCGTATTTTTACTATGGCGCCTGTTTTGCCAAAATTGTTGAGCAGCCAATGGATCACTGGCTCCAACAGTATACGCCGTTGGCTTTCTTGCACATATTCGCGCGTTTGTGCTTTTACCAACGCATACTGCTGCAACAAGTCGACGACCCCAGTTTCAATTTCCTGACAGATAGCTTCGATTAGACAGCTTGTCACATATTCCATGACAACATTCTGTAAGGTATACAATTGGCTGCTTTCGGTCCCTATCGCAGTAGGCATGGCTATTTGTTCAAGCAAGGAGCGTGAATGCAGCGTGTGCAATGCCTCCAGAAAGTGACGTTTATATGGTTGGATGGCGAGATTGTGCCATAGGGTTTGGGCGGCTACTGGTTCGCGTTCAATGGCCAGCCAGACCAGCAATTGTTTTTCCAAGGGGTTTAAACGGCCGAATTGCTCATCTAACACATCACGAATATCACCAAAGACGGCCGTTTCTGCCAAAATCAAATCAACATCGCCCGCCAAAAAGGTTTGGGCTGTGTCGGCCACCAGTCTCAAGGCCAGCGGATTGCCAGAATAATGCTGCACAATTTCTAACAATTTTGCATCGCTGCAAGTCAGGCCATGTGCGCGTAACAAATCCATGCCCGGTGTGTCATGCAGGCCAGTGAGTGTAAGCTGGCGTATTTGCCCAGAAACACGCCGCAGCCGTACGAACTTTTTGGGAAGTTCGCGGCTGGTGATTAGCAAACAGCTTTGGTGTGTACGGCCGCCAAGGGTTTGTACTAGTTTTCCATACCCCTCATATCCCTGGCGATAGCTGCCTGTTTGCAGCCCTTCTGCCAAAACAGTTTCATAATTATCCAACACAAGCAAACAACGCCGCTTTACTAAAAGAGTTTGCAGCAATAATATCTGTTCACTTTCAGTTTTGGGCAGATCGATTAATTGTTGCTCTGAAATAACTGCCAACCACTCTCGCAACACATTTGCAAGTGGCGGTGCGTTTATCAAAGATCGCCAAAGCATAAATTCAAAAAGTGGGGGCTGTGTGCTTGTCGACGACCTATTTGCAAGGTCATAAGCCGGACGCACCAAACTGCGAAAAAGTTTAGCCGCAATGGATGTTTTGCCTATCCCCCCCAACCCAGTGACTGCAATAACACGCCCCGAACCTTCAGATGTCCATGTCTGAAGTTGCTCTAGATGGGCGTAACGGCCGTAAAAAGAAGCCGACTCTGGTATCTCACCCCAATCGATCTGTTGTGTTTGTTTAATGGGACGGACAACGGCCGTTGCTGTTGGCGTCTGGCCGGCAATGGATGCATTTCCTACGCCCACCTGCCATTCGTCAGGATCAAACTCACTACTTTTTATCGCTGTATAAAGAGTGGTTGTTTCAACCAGCGGAACCATGTCCAGTTCCTCATCTAACAAGCGACAAAATGAATGGTATTGGTCCATTGCCGCTGCCCGCTGACCGGATTGCGCCAATAAAATCATGCGCAGCTGCTGCCCTTTTTCGCTCAGGTTATCCATTGCCAGCAAGCGCGAGCTATGCTCCAAACTCACATCAATATGCCCTTGTCCCGCATGCCAAAGCGCCAGCGTATACACAGCTGCCAAGGCAGCTTGCTGCAACTGCTCTTGTTCAGAGATTACCCAATCTTCAAATTCGGTCGAATCAGGCACATAAAACCCTTCCAGGAATTCACCCGTGTAGAGCGCAACGGCCGTTTCTAAATCACTAATATCTTTCTGACCGCGTCGATAGCGCTCAAGCAAGGCGCTAAATTGTTCCACATCCAGGAAATAAGGGGCATCTCGTTTGAAAGCGACTGTGGTGCGGGTTATATCTAAATGGGAGCCGACCAGTTTGCGTAGATTGGAAAGGATATTGCGCAGGTTTTTGGCTGCTTTGACTTCCGTGGTTTCCGGCCAAAGTAACGCAGCCAATGTTTGCCGACTATGCACACCCGGTTTCATGGTCAAATAATAAAGCAAGGCGCGACTTTTAACGGTAATAAAACCCGTTACCTTTTTTTCACCTAGCTTTACCTCAGGAGAACCAAACAACTCCAGATGTAATTTCGAATCCAATTTCCACATTAATATGTTTTTTGACTTTCTTTAGACGATCTTTGGACGATCATTTTATATCATCTTACTAGAAACCTGGAAAAAGTAAAAGCCCAGGCAAATTACAAACTAAACAAATGTAGCAATTGTTAGGTAAATATTTGAACGATCTTATCCATATCCTGGTAATTGGCGACCAAACTGTTGAACGTAAAGGTCTGAGTTCCATATTAAACAATATGCCCTCTTTGGTGGTCGTTGGCGAGGCTGCCAGCGGGCAAGAGGCAGTGCTAATGGTGCGTGAATCACGCCCGAACATCATTCTCATAGATTATAAAATATTGGAAAAAGAAGGCCTCGACTCAATTGGGCACATCTGGCATCAGAATGCCGACATTGCAGTTTTGGTTTTGGGTAATTCTGCAGAGAAAGCGCCAGCGGCGATGAACTTCGCGGCGGGTAAGATGTACTTCACTGACAAAGATGCAGCCCCTGAAGAATTAACACGCGTCATTCGGGAAATGGTCCAAAATTGAGGGAAGTTTTACATGAAAACGGCCGTTACCCAAACCAACGAACCAATCATAGCCAGCGCTGACGCGCCTAAAACTGCTATTTGTCCAGCTTGTAGCGGTTCAGTGCAGTTACGCAAACGACGCTTGATGGGCGGTGGCATCACCTATTTCTGGCGTCACAACAACAACAACAACAGGCACAGTCAGTGCCAGAATCGATCAACACGGTTTAGGTGATTTGACTTTCCGTGCAAAAGGAGAACAAAATGAAAAATCAAAAAGCAATACGTTTATCGTTGCTAGTTGTACTGCCCTTTTTGACAGTACTCGCAGTAATTGGAGCTTTCCAAGCCCCAGCAGCACAAGCTGCTCCCATTGCAAACTATCCAATAGCGATAGCTTGCATAGGCAATAGTTGGCTCGTAGGCAACGAGGCAGAACTGAACGACACGATTACCTGCTTCAATGCCCAAACAACTGCTGACACCTATACCATCAATATGACCCAAAATATTAGCCTGACGGCCAGCACAACCACCATTAACAACGCCACCGGTGGCGTTGATCTGGTGATTGAAGGCAGCGACTTCACGCTAGATGGGCAGAATTTAGTTGGGGTACGGCCGATCACTTTAGCAGCAAACACCGCGCTGACCATAAACGATTTGACCGTAAGCGGCGGTAACTCTACAACAGGTGGCGGCATCAGTAACCATGGTAATCTGACCATTAACCAAAGTACTATCTCGGGCAATACAGCGAATCTTACGAACGGCGGCGGTATTGAGAATAATGGCACCCTCATGGTCGCTAACAGCACGGTCTCAGGCAACGAAGCCGATGATGATGGTGGTGGCATTTTCAATGCCAGTACGAGTCCTGCAATCATTACAGGCAGTACCATCACTGGCAACACCTCCGGGGTCAGAGGCGGCGGCATTTTTAACACCGGCTCATCGATGACCGTCCGTAACAGCACTGTCTCGGGCAACACGTCCGGTACTGAGGGCGGCGGTATCCATAGCAATTGGATTCTCACACTCGACAGCACAACGGTCACGGGCAACACGGCTACTGCCGGGGGTGCATTGTTAAACAATGGCGCTATAGCCGTGGCAACTATCAAGAATTCCATTCTCGCCAACAGCACCGGAGGCATAGCAGATTGTCAGAACAGTGGCGGCGGCACGATCAATGATGGTGGTGCCAATTTGGTTGAATTGCAGAGCTGTGGCTTAACAGCAATCTCGACTGACCCACTGCTTGGCCCCTTAGCCGACAACGGCGGTCCTTCGACAAGCTCAGGCCAGGCTACCTTCACCCACGCTCTGCTGGCGGGCAGCCCAGCCATCAATACCGGCGACACCACCCTGACGACCGATCAGCGCGGCATGGCTCGGCCGCAAGGAACGGCCGATGATATTGGCGCCTTTGAGGTACTTAACCTGGTCGTCAACAGCAGCGCAGATACCGACGATGGTGCCTGCGACCTGTTGGGGCAAGGTGGCGGCAATATGGACTGCACCTTGCGTGAAGCCATCCACGCCGCCAACCTGCTCGGTGGCCCAAACATCATTATCTTCGACATTCCAAACAGCGACGGCGGCTGCACAGCGGCCAACAACTGTACCATCACCCTCAGTACTAATCTGCCGCACATCATGGATGTGTTGACCATTGACGGTGCACCAAACAACGGGCATATCACGGTCGACGGCGCCAACGCCCATACTATCTTTTTTGCCGAAGAGGACTTTAACTTGAATGCGCTGACCGTCACCAACGGCGATGCCTTCTTGAGCAGCG
>CAYGMR010000043.1:0-17978 GCA_964350725.1 uncultured Ardenticatenaceae bacterium
AACCAATGTACGGTTAATATAAAAATCCACTTCCCACAAACGGTAGCGCAGCATCGCCAACGCAATTGTTATCGGTAAAACAAGCGCGGAGAGTAAATAAACAAGCCCCATGGACATGACAAAAAGTGCGCGCCCTACGGGATCATCGCGCACAAATGGCACATTAACCAAGAAGATCGTACTAATCAGACTGAAAACGACGACAATTGTAAACCCAAACAAAACCCATTTGGTTTGCTGACGCTCTTCAGGTGTAGATAATCGTCGAAATCGATACAGTTGTGCCGCAATGCCAACAGAAAACCAGGCGACACCAAACAGGAGTAACAAGGCATCGCGCACTGTCCGTGTGTTGGGAATAACGGCCGTATTGGCCAATGTTTGCGGAAAAATAAAGAAAAAAACGACACTCGTGACTGTCCAAAGGAACAACAACCAGCGCGTCCAACGGGGTTGAAAACGGCCGTTTGGAAACATACACAAAACAGCCATCAAACAGCACAATTCGGCCGTACGCAAGAAACCAATCGGCCACTGCCAGCGAATGTCAAGAACGACCAACCCATCCAACAACGGCGGCAGCAAACCATATAAAACGAGCATCACAGCAACTAACATGGCAAACCAGTCGTCGGCTTTGCGCCAGGCGATCAATGTGCTAACCAAAAGTGAACCGGAAACCACAACCAGTTCCCAAAAGGTAAAATAGGCTGCAAAAAAGCGTAAAGACACACCCAATTCTGCCAATGCCGCGCCATAACCATAGTAATCAGCTCTGAGCATGTTAAAGCGATGGGGAACGGCCGAAACCACCAAAATCAAGACAACACCCACCAACACAAACCAGACAGCACGCAAAACGGCCGTTTGCGGCAAAGATGGTTTTGTTTGCATAGGTATCTCTTTATTCACGTGAATGCCAACCCTATTTCCTTATGAAAGATGTTTGTGGAAGGGGCAGGATAATGCGGCATGACTTCCTCAAAAACATGAACCCTTTTCTCCGTATCATCTTGCCCACAGTTAAGCGTTCAGATAGTGTGATAATAGCATATTAATACATTGCCGCTCAAAAATCACCCCAAATCATGGTATAATGCCCACAGGAATCTGCTTTGGCAGGTTTTCTTTTATGCGCTTACGCGCACACATCAACAAAGTTCTGTCTATTATTATTTGGACACGGATACGGAGAAACAGTGATGAAAAGTCTATCCGTGTTCGTCCTATCAGTGTCCCTAGATTTAAAAAATGTTTGATTGTGACTATAGACGCTTACACACAAGACAAAATTCATAAATATCTTGAACGTGCAAATCAAACGTTGGCAACCGGCAAATTGGTTTTGGCGCATGAAGATTATATAACGGCCGTTAACCTGCCCAACCATTTAAAAGCAAATGAAAATTTAGCCATCAACACATGTTGCCTAGCTTTAGCAGAAGAATTGCACGGAAATTTATTAGCAATTTGGCTATTTGGATCCAAAGCGCGTGGAGATTTCAATCGTGACTCCGATATTGACTTGCTAATAATTGTAAAAACCAAGGATAATTCAACACGTTGGCGAATTCGTGAATTAGCTGCAAATTATTCACTAGCATATGACGTTCTTTTCAATACACATATCCTTGATAGTCACCATTGGGAAATTATTTCAAACCATAAAGATACGCTATGGCGTGAGATTCAGCGTGATGGCATCTTGCTTGTAGAAAATGTTTTGGTGCATTAATTCTTTACATCGCACTATATTGTGGATATTTTGCTTTGTACCCCAGCAAACGGCCGATCCCACCCAAAACAAAAATAAGCAGCTTTGTCAGGATTACAGGCACGTGCGGATCGTAACTATCAGCTTTGGGAACAACAACCGCCAATTGCAATAGGTTCGGCATCCCTTTGGCATTTACTTTGCCATCCGCAGCCAGCCCAAACACTGTTTCCCAATATGTCTGCAAATCGCCTGCTGGACGCACATCTGTAATGAACCGCAGCTCACCATCGCCCGCGTTCCAGAAGGTGTGCGACGTGCCGGGTGGGATAAGCTGTTGTTCGCCCACACTTAAAACACGCCGCTCACCATCCAGAATTACCCCAAGCTGCCCCGCAACGACTTCAAAACGTTCCTCACATTTTTGGTGCAAATGTAATGGAATCGTGGGCTCATTTTCTGGCTCCATGACACCATATTCAATTTGCAACAGCTCACCATTGGTTTGCGCACTTGTCTGTAAAAATGTTACCCAATGACCAATCACCGGATTTCTAACTGTTTTTGCCATCTTCTCATCCCACGCGAATTTTTATCAAAGATTTCGCTGATTACGCAGATGAAGCAAAGATCTGTGAAATCTGCGTAATCTTTGACCACCTTGATTTTGCCAACTATCTATTTCAAAAGACATATGGCGGTTTACCTAAGCCACGGCCGTTACCAAACTATGCCCTGGCACTTTTGACAATTTCTGATTCTTAACCGCATGAAAACCTGCACGTGTCAGCATCGAAGTTAATTCTGTATCCGAAAAGATACGGCCGTCTGCAAACAGATAATACATAAATCCAATCAGCCGCACGAGTGCTTCCGAAGCTGAACCAAACACATCCCCTTCTACCTGTTCCATAATGGCAACCTTGCCGCCTTGGTTGAGGGCAGAATGCGCTTTTGTCAACAATTTTTCGTTGGTTGGGATGTCAAAATGGTGCAGCACATTGAATAACAGAATCAGATCATTATCACTCCCCCAATCCAACTCCCAAAAATCGCCCGCACACAAGTCGATGCGCTGATCTAACTTATGGGTGGTTACATGCCGTTCGGCCGTTTTTAGCGCCATCTCGCTGTCAATCACGGTGGCGTGCAAGTCGGGATACGCTTCACAAAACAACACGGTGAAAACACCATGCCCACCGCCCACATCAAGCAAACGTTTGGCGTTCCGCGGTAAGCCGATTTTCTTCATGACTTCTGGCCCAGAAATATTAGCATTACCGACCATCATCTGTTGAAAGGCATCGGAAATCGCCGGGTCTTGGGTTACAAATTCATAAAAGTTATACGGCCGTTTGCCACTGCGCACGACATCTGCCGCTTGCGGCCACAATTCGCGCAAAAATAAGTCCCAACATTTCACCCCCGAAACGATGTCCATTGAAGCACTATCCAGGAACCACTTTTGGGTCATGGGTGCATTATGGTAACGGCCGTTCTTCACATCCACATACCCAATTGCACGCAACGCTTCCAGCAAACGCTGTGTACCACGTAAATCGCTGCTTAACTTTTGTGTTAATTCGGCGGGGGTAGCAGGGGATTCTGCCAGTAAATTGAAGATGTTGAGGTGAACGGCCGTACTCATCACTTGATACGCGATTGCCCCACCCAAATCCAACATCGGCGCTGGTCCCGCATTCAAACGGTAAAAAGCAAAACGTTCCAAAAAGTTCGGTTGAATTGGCATAATATCTAATCCTTTATTGTGGGGACAGATTCACAGTCCTGTCCTTTCAATCAAAGATACTATGCCCATATTCCCGCTGTCATGAGACCAGGCACCTATATACCTCAGGAAAAACGGATGTGGCCTAAATCAGTGGACCGTCTGGATCAAAAAAGGGCGGGAAAAATCCCGCCCTTTTGTTATGCTTTAATTTTGTCCGCTGCGTCCGGCTTTTTTTCCTTCAACCCGCATTCGGAACATTCCAAAACTTTGCCTGGTCCTGGAACCATGAGACCATCACACTCGCCCGAGGGATCAACCTCCGGTTTTTTCCAGCTTGTCCATTCACAATCAGGATACCGATTACAACCGTAGAATATACGTCCTTTGCGTGTGCGTCGTTCGATGATGTCGCCGCCATGCGGACAGGCGACTCCTATGAAGTTTAATATTTGTTCTGTAAAACGGCATTTTGGGAAGGTGCTGCAGCCGATGAAACGGCCGTAACGCCCCTCACGAAACACCAACGCTTCCCCACAAGTAGGACAAACCCGATCCGGTACAATTTCTGGTTCTTTTTTCAGGTCGAGCTTTGGTAAAGCAGCATCGGCCTTTTCCAAATTCTTTTCAAAACGTGTATAAAAATCGCGCAGAACCGGCACCCATGGTTTGCCTTCCGCAATTTCATCAAGGTCATCTTCCATGCGCGCCGTGAAATCTGCCGACAACACATTAGGAAAATATTCCACTAACAAATCATTGACGATTTTGCCCGTTTCTGTCGGGTACAGCCGCTTATTCTCACGCTCTACATAATCACGATTTTGAATCGTGGAGATAATTGAGGCATAGGTGCTTGGACGGCCGATCCCATTTTCTTCAAGTGTGCGCACCAATGTTGCTTCTGTAAAACGTGGCGGTGGTTGAGTAAAATGTTGTTTGGGCAATAATTTCAACATATCCACCTGCTCAGCTTTTTGCAAATCAGCTGGCACGGGATTGTCCCCATTTTCTTCTTCTGCGGCTGCGTCTTCGGATTTGGTTTCTTCATATAACGCCAGGAAACCACGAAAACGTAAGGTCGAACCGGTAGCACGGAAAAGATACGGCCGTTTCTGGGCCACAACCGCCTCGTCACCAGCCCAAATATCAGCCGAAACTGTATCATAAACCGCTGGCGACATTTGGCTGGCCACAAAGCGATCCCATATCAGTTTATACAAACGATATTGATCACGGCTCAAATGTGACTTCACGGTCTTTGGCGTGCGCTGAACACCAGTCGGCCGTACAGCCTCATGTGCTTCCTGAGCAGCTTTCGCGCGCGTTTTGTAAGTAGGGGGTTCATCCGGAATGTATTCCGCTCCATATTTGTCTACAACAAAAGCGCGGGCTTCATTTTGCGCCTCTTTTGATACCGTAACACTGTCCGTACGCATATAGGTAATCAAACCCACAGCGCCATCAGCAGTGCCGACATCTACACCTTCATACAATTGTTGTGCAATACGCATCGTTTTGCTGGTTCCAAAACCAAGGCGGCGCGATGCTTCTTGCTGCAAGGTGCTGGTTGTAAAAGGCGCTGCCGGTTTACGCGTGCGTTTACTGAGGCGCACTTTACCAACGGTCCAAGCAGCTTTTTCAAGCGCTTGCAAATGTGGGCGCATATCAGCTTCAGAATTCAATTCAAGGTCTTTACCATCGATTTTGTGTAATCTGGCTACAAAATAGGGTCGTGGCGATTGGCTGCGAGTGGGTATACGGCCGATATTTGCCGTCAAAGACCAATATTCCACGGGCACAAACGCATCAATCTCGCGCTCACGTTCGACGACCAACCGCACAGCGACAGATTGCACACGTCCTGCTGACAAACGGCCACGTACCTTGCGCCACAACAGCGGACTGAGTTTATACCCCACGAGCCGATCTAAAATGCGGCGTGCTTGCTGAGCATCGACTCGATCCATATCAATTTCACGCGGATGTTCAAATGCTTCCTGAACGGCCGTTTTTGTGATCTCATTAAAAACCACACGCTTGGTCCGTTCCGGCTCCATCTCGGCCGATTCAAGCACATGCCACGCAATTGCCTCGCCTTCACGATCTGGATCTGTCGCCAAATAAATCTCTTTCGCCTTAGCAGCAGCGGCCGTTAATTCTTTAACAAGCTTACGTTTATCATTGGGAACTCGATATTCCGGCTCAAAATCGTGCTCGACATCCACACTCAAGCGTGATTTAAGCAAATCTCGCACATGCCCCACACTGGATTTCACTGTGTAACCACGGCCTAAATAACGACCAATCGTCTTTGCTTTTGCTGGCGATTCCACAATCACCAACTTGCCAGCACGACGCACGCTTTTCTTTTGCTTGGCTTTTGACTTTTTAGTCTTAGATTTTTTAGTAGTCTTCTTGGGGCGGGCAGTTATCTCCGGTTTTGGCAAAGTTTCATGGGCTTCTGTACGTCCCATTTTATAAATTGTGCCACCACAAACTGCGCAAGTTGCACGTGTCCCAGGAGAACCACTCGCCGACCACTCCGCCTTTGGTTCCACCATCTCACGTTTTTCTTTGCACTTAAAACAGTATCCCACCATGTTTGCTTCTTCGCTCATATTTTACTCTGTGCTCTCTGTGTCCTCTGTGGTGAAAAAATCCTCAGACGAATACAACATCATATCTGCTAACTAAACGACTCTAAATTTGTCCCTTCAAGACCATTCACAATGCTTTTCACTAGGGGAATATGATCCTTATGGACAACGAGAACCGCATCTTCGGTATTCACGACGATCATACCTTCAAGGCCAACCGCCACTAACAGTTTATCATCCTGATAATTATAGACAAGGCTATCCTTACTATTTTCAGTTATTACTTGCCCAAGCGTTACTGTCACTTGCGGATCAGGGTTGATCGCCTCTTTTAGCGCATAAAGCGAGCCAGGGTCGCTCCAACCCAAGGCCCCGTGCAGGACAAGTGCCCGGTCTGGCGCTACATGCGTCAACACAGCATCGTCGAAACTAACACTTTCAAACGTCGGATAAATGGCCTGCAATGTTGCTAAATAATCTGATTGCCCTATTGTCATTTGGATAGCAGACAGCTTTTCCCACATAACTGGTTGATGGGTAGCATACATTTCTTGCACAAAGCCTGGTGTGGTTACAAAATAACCGGTATTCCAAACATGGCTACCAGCAGCAAACATCTTTCGGCATGCTTCCAATGAAGGCCGATAGGTCAATGATTCATATTGATAATAGGGTGTGGCATCGATTTCGCCTAACTGCTTGCCTAGAGCTAACCAGCCGAGATTTTCATTCGGAAAACGCGGGGTTTCACCAATAAACAAAATATCATTGGCCTGGTCGTGCAACAACTCTTCCGCAATGGCCATTAAACGCAAGAAATTAGGCACTTCTTCTAAATAACTATCACCCCAAATGATGGCGACGGGTTCATCGGCTGCGGATGGGTCTTTTGCAACCAAATGTGCCATCGCCAAGCCTACAGCAGCCGCCAAATCACGTCGTATTGGCTCACCAATCACATGTGTCGGATCAATTTCTGGCAACTGCTCACGAACAATGTTTTCATACTGTTCATTGGTAGAAATATAAATATTTTCCGCGCCATACGTGGCAAAAATGCGATCAACGGTTAACTGTAAAGTTGATTTTTCGCCCAGGATGGGTTCAAACTGTTTCGGCGATTTCTGACGACTAATCGGCCAAAGCCGCCGCCCCGAACCGCCAGCAAAAATTATTATTTTCATGAATCAGTTATTCCTTTTCATCTTGGCTGGTTTGGTAATCAGGATCAGGTTCACGTATGACGACATAGTTTAGTCCGCCAACTTGTTGAACCATTCCTTTTAATTCCATTAAGGTTAGGGTGCTGCTAACCTGTCCGCTAGTCATACCAGCCGCGCGACTGAGATCATCAATATGCACGGGTTGTTGAGATAAATGTGCTAACAAGGCGGCTTCATCGGGTGTATCTGGCAATATTTTTTGAACGGCCGTTTTCTCTAAAACCATCGCCAAATTCAACTCATCCAATACATCCTCAACACAGGTAACCAACTTGGCACCTTGTTGAATCAGGCGATTGGGGCCTTTGCTGGCGGGCCAATTAATATTGCCGGGCACAGCAAAAACATCCCGCCCCTGCTCCAGCGCAAAACGCGATGTGATCAATGCCCCGCTGCGTTCACCCGCCTCAACCACAATCACACCTAACGCAAGGCCGCTGATGATGCGATTGCGCGGCGGGAAATTCTTCGCTTCTGGTTTTACGCCTAAGCCATATTCTGAAATAACCGCACCACGGCCGTTACTAATACGGTGGGCCAATTGTCTGTTTTCAGATGGATAAATGCAATCCAAACCGGAACCTAAAACCGCAAGCGTACGCCCGCCCGCATCCAAAGCCGTTTGGTGCGCCACGGCATCAATGCCGCGTGCCAGACCGCTGATGATGGTGACACCGTTGCGTACCAAACCCGCCACGAGTTCTCGCGTCACTTGACGGCCGTATTGTGTCAGCCGCCGTGTTCCCACCACAGCCACAGCCCAGCGATCGATGTTTTCGAGACGGCCGTTTAGATACAACAACGGTGGTGCTCCATCAACTTCGCGTAAATAAGCCGGATATCCGTCTGATTCCCAGGTTAATAATTCAATGCCAGCCGCTTCAACAGCCGCCATACATTTATCCAGGTCAAGCGTAGGCCGGGTTTCGAGGAAACTTTTGATGGCACGTCGATCCAAACCTAATTTCTTGAGTTGAGATTCATTCGCCTGCCAGGCGGCTTCAAGCGTGCCAAAAGCACCCAAAAGCGCTTGAACTTTAGCGGTTCCGATGCCTTTGACGATGTTAAACCCCAGCCAATATTTCAAATCTGACATTTTAGACTAAACCCGGTGGCAGGTTAACTAACATACGGCCGTTTTCGAAATCGATCTCCAAAATCACATCAGGGATATCGGGGATTAATAGCTCACCATCCGCGCCATCCACAATAAACACGTTATTCGCCCCGGTTTCCAGCACACGAATAAGCTCTCCGAGAAGTGCTTCAACCTCGCTGTCCGGCGTCAGGGCATAAACCGCCAGACCAATTAGTTGATACAGAAAATATTCGTCATCCTCTAAAGGAATGGCTTCCTCTTCAGGTAGTTGCAGCCATGCGCCGCGTAAACGTTCAACAGCATCACGGCTATCATAACCAGCGAGTTTTATCAATACAAAATTCTTGTGCATTCGGGCAGTTTCAAGCGTAACCGGCTGCGGATTTTCTTTACCCACAAAAACGGTATCTATCCACAAAAACCTTTCAGGCAGATCAGTATGCGGCATGACCCGAATTTCGCCACGCACACCATGGGGTTTTAATATCTCTCCAATCACCAAAAAACGAGGCTCAGTGTCATTTTTCACTGAGCCTCGCTGGATTTTGTCACGTTCTTGATAACTTTTGTTAGTCAAAATGGACCATTTCCTTAATCAACTTCCACCAACTCCAAAGTTACGCGTTTGCCCTGTTTGGCAGCAGCGACATTTAACAGGGTGCGAATCGCATTAATGATGCGGCCACGCTTGCCGATGACCCGGCCCATGTCACCATCAGCAACTGTTAGCTCGAGGAGAACAGTAGGGCCGCCCACCTCGACAACAGAAACTTCATCAGGCTTTTCTACTAACCCTTTAACGATGTATTCAACGAGTTCTTTCATGGTTTAGCAAGCAAGCCAGATATGGCTTATTCTTCCTCATCGCCGTCAAAAACATCTTTGACATCTTCAACAACTTCAGCAACAACGTCTTTAACTTTGTCGAAGAATGATTCTTCTTCAGCTTCTTCAACCACTTCTTCGACGATTTCTTCTTCGACTTCCATTACCAACGGCACGCCCGTATATTCGGCAACCAATGCGTCGATATTTTCGCCAGCATGTAACCGTGCCAAGCGATCATAGGTGCCTTGTTTTTCGAGCAAACGCTTTACGGTGTCAGAAGGTTGTGCGCCAACACTGAGCCAATACAAAGCACGATCTTCCTCTATCGCGAATTCTGTCGGATTCTTTAATGGAAAATAATTTCCAATGCGCTCAACGATACGGCCGTCGCGTTTTGATTCAGAATTGGCCACCACGACACGATAACTTGGTTGTTTCTTTTTACCTGTGCGACTTAAACGGATTCGCAACATAATTTCACTTCATCTCCAAACAATTTTTATTTTAGGTCTTATCAAATCTAGCACTCCAACAAAGTTGTCTTGTTGAATAGCTCTTGGCCGGTCTCTTGACCGTGCCACTTGAATGTGCGGCGTTTCGTATGCTACCCCATGAATGGACGGTTCAGAGGTAAATGCTGTGCGCCTAAAAAAGGCTGGAGATTTGAGCGAGGGCAAGGATTGCCAATCTCCGAATCCATATCTTTTCAATTTTTATTGTCATACCCATCCCCACCTTCGTGAGAATAAACTCTGGCGGGTATCCAAATTCATGAATTCCTGCCCGTGCCGGAATGACATTCATAACGACAAATGAATTTACTGACCAAGGCCACTAAACAAGGAACCCAGGCCGCCACCCATACCACCACGACCGCCGCGGCGGCCGCCACCTTTGCGCAACTGTTTCATCATACGCTGCATCTCGCGGAACTGCTTGAGAAGCTGATTCACTTCTTGCACAGTTGTACCCGATCCGCCAGCGATACGCCGTTTACGGCTGGCCTTAATCATCTTAGGATTACGACGTTCCTGCAATGTCATCGAATAAATGATGGCTTCGATGCGTTTCAAATCATCTTCGGCATTGCTCAAGTCCACATCTTTGGACATTTTGTTCATGCCGGGAATCATTTCCATGATCTTACCAAGCGGGCCCAGCCGTCTGATTTGCTGCATCTGCTTGAGAAAATCTTCCAGGTTAAATTCACCACTCATCAACCGTTCGCCGGCGATTTGCGCCTCTTCCTGGTCCATTTCTTGCTGGGCGGTTTCGATGAGCGTAAGCACATCACCCATACCCAAAATGCGATTGGCCAACCGATCTGGATGGAAAATCTCAATCGCATTCAGTTTTTCACCCGTACCTAAGAATTTGATCGGTACACCGGTGACTTCACGCATTGAAATGGCCGCACCGCCACGCGCATCACCATCGATTTTGGTCATAATCAGACCGGTGATATCGACAGCATTGTCAAAGTCTGTGGCCACACGCACCGCTTCTTGACCTGTCATGGCATCGGCAACAAGCAAGGTTTCAACGGGTGAAACTTTCGCTTTGATAGACCTGATTTCGTCCATCATCATTTCGTCGATGTTCAAACGGCCAGCCGTATCGACGATCACAACGGTCATGCCGTCGCGCGCGGCTTGTTTGACTCCATTGGCAGCAATATCAACTGGCTTGCCATCTGGCCCTTCATCATAAACCGGGATGTCAAGTTGACGACCCAATGTTTGCAATTGGTCAATGGCAGCGGGACGGTAAACGTCAGCAGCAACCAGCAACGGCCGTCGCCCCTCTTTACGTAGATGCAAGGCCAATTTACCGGCCATCGTCGTCTTACCAGCACCTTGCAAACCCACCAACATGATCACAGCAGGCGATTGCAAACCCAGGCTTAAACGCCCTGGTTCACCAAGCGTCGTCACCAGTTCGTCATTTACAATTTTGACGACTTGCTGGCCGGGAGTTAGGCTGCGCATCACTTCATGGCCGACAGCACGTTCACGCACACGAGCCACCAAACTTTTGACAACCTTATAGTTTACATCGGCCTCAAGCAAAGCAAGACGCACCTCGCGCATGGCGCGATCAACGTCAGCTTCGGTCAATTTACCCCGACCTTGTAGATTATCAAATACAGATTGCAGGCGATCGCCTAAAGCTTCAAACACAGATATTTCACCACAGAAAACCGACGAATATTTGCGTCAATCAATTAGACAAAAAATTCGTCGGTCTTGTATCAAATTCTTTAAGTTAATGAAAAACAAGGCCTAGAATTCTAGCGTAGCCTCGAAGCCGTGTCAAGCGGCCTGACACAGAAATAGAGGCGAACCCTTTCGAATTCGCCTCTATAAAGATAACGTTTAAATCTAGAATGTCAACTTTTCTGACACGCTTTTAACTTGAGTCTATTGGTGATAACAAATTTCACCACAGCGCGCACAGAGGATTTGAATACATACATATAAAATCTCTGTGGCCTCTGAGGTGAAAATTTTTCAGCTCATTGCTACACTTAAGCTGGTATCAACAATTCTGCTGCTGCTTGTCGTAAAGCTGCGGCACGATTTGTGTTTTCCCAGGGGGCATCAATATCATTACGGCCAAAGTGTCCATAAGCAGACGTTGCACGATAAATAGGACGGCGCAAATCGAGATCACGGATGATTGCACCTGGACGCAGGTCAAAATGATCCTCAATCAGTTGTTCTAACAGTTCGGCAGAAAGGTCACTGGTGCCAAAGGTTTCGACGTTCACACTTAACGGCCGTGCCACACCAATCGCATAAGCAACTTGCACTTCACAGCGGTCCGCCAAACCAGCCGCCACAATATTTTTAGCTACCCACCGCGATGCATAGGCAGCGCTGCGGTCAACCTTCGTGCAATCTTTACCACTGAATGCACCCCCACCATGACGACCCATGCCGCCATAGGTATCAACAATAATTTTGCGTCCAGTCAAACCAGCATCACCCATAGGGCCGCCAATCACAAAACGCCCAGTCGGATTCACGAAGATGCGCAGTTCATCATCAACGG
Source organism: uncultured Ardenticatenaceae bacterium (assembly GCA_964350725.1). Lineage (GTDB taxonomy): Bacteria > Chloroflexota > Anaerolineae > Promineifilales > Promineifilaceae > JAACFF01. The sequence goes on from CAYGMR010000043.1 coordinate 12,248, forward strand.
CTTCACCTGCCAAGACAGGTTTAATGACATGTTCGATAATGCCCTTGTGAATGGTTTCATTGTCAACCTCATCTGAATGTTGGGTGCTGACAAGCACTGTATGTACACGTTTAGGTTGGCCATGACTGTATTCAATCGTAACCTGAGCTTTGCCATCCGGACGAACCCACGGCAATGTGCCGTCACGACGTACCTGGGTGAGACGTTGTGTAAGACGATGTGCTAGATGGATTGGCAAGGGCATCAAGGTTTCGGTTTCATTACAGGCATAACCAAACATCATGCCTTGATCACCGGCGCCAAGTGCTTCGAGTTCTGCTTCGCCGTCGCCATTGGAACGATATTCCAAAGCGCGATCTACACCTTGCGCGATATCGGGGCTTTGGGCAGCAATGGCTGAAAGCACACCACAAGTATTGCCATCAAAGCCATCTTCGCTGCTATTAAAGCCAATATCCTTGACAACTTCACGTACTAATTTATCAAAGTCAACATAAGCTGTTGTGGTAATTTCGCCCAACAGCATCACGTATCCAGTTTTAACGGCCGTTTCGCACGCCACACGCGCCATTGGGTCTTGTTCCATAATGGCATCTAACACTGCATCGCTGATCTGATCACACATTTTATCGGGATGACCTTCAGTCACAGATTCCGATGTAAAGAGCAAACTGGGTGCTGTCATAAAAGTTGTTGTCATTTTAAAAACCTCCAAAAGTTCAAAAAACTATCTTAGAGCATAGTTCAGAAGACGAACTCTGCCCCTGTTCAATTACAAAAATTCAAAAAAAAAAGCCTCTTGGCGAGCAAGAGGCGATTAAGACACAATCAATTGTCTACCCCTTATCTACCAGCTACCGCTGACGGAATTAGCACCTTCCCAAAGTCATTGGGGGTTGCTGCAGTTTCAAAGGGCCGATCCCTCCACTGCTCCTGATAAGCGTAAAATTTATTTTATTTTCAATAGCATCAGTATAACGAAACGATTTATAAAGGTCAAACCAAATCCGGTTATTCTAAATCCAATTATCCTGAGTTAATCTTACGGATGCCATTAAGGCTATTCCCAATGATAATGATCCAATTGATCCTACGAGGGAATAGCCTAGCCAATGCCAAAGCGACCCATTTCTGGGATCATTATTTTCTTGCATTGACCTAAGACCCCTTACGCTATTCGGAAAATCTGTGCTGTTTCTAGTGATATATCATCGTCAAACAAAATAAAGGTGGTTTCACTATCTTCATCCTGCAACGACAGGCGTAAATGATGCTCGCCGGGATCAAGGTTATTTTCCAGGTAAAAAGGTGCGGTTTTTGTTGCTAATAAATCGCTTGTATTGAATGTTTCTTGATGAACAATTTCGCCATCGACTTCAAATTGCAGTCCTAATTCAGGGCCCAATGTCGTACTAATGTATGAGGCACGGCCAATTGGGCGAGCTAAGTCAGCGACAATAATTTGGGAAAGGGAGGTGTCTTGAGGATACGGCCGTAATGGCAAATCCGTCAACAAAATCTGAGCAACCAGCACCAGCGCCAACAACAGAAAAGCAACCACATAATTGCGCCAAGACAAAGGTTTGAGCATACGCCGTGATTCCAGATAATCCGGCTGCAAGCCACCACCATTGCTGTCATTTTCTGGTGGAGGCAACATAGGCAGCTCCATTGTGAGCGCCTGATCAAATGCATCTGGTGGCAGCCAAGCGGCCGTAATCGGGGCATTGGCATAATCGCGTTTAATGCGCGGCACACGTTCCCGCACCAGCCGCTTTTCTCCCCAAGTATTGCCCTCTCGATTCACACAATCGTCCGGGGGGCAGCCCACGACCTGCACTTCAACCACATCAACACCTAAAGTACGTGTCAGTAAAGCCGGTGGCATAGTGCCGATACAGGGCACAGTAATCACCTCAAGCGCCTGCTCTAGTGGCGACTCGACTGAATGATCAACATATTTTCGAGCACCCTGCACAGCATGACGCTCACATGTGAAAATGACTTTACGTTCAACCGCAGGCACACGTAAACGGGATGCAGCCAGGCGATTTTGAATGGTTTCCCACAATAAAATAGGTGGCGTATCACCCAATGTTATGGCCGCATAATCACAAGAACCAACACAAATACCACAAGCCACACATAAACTATCGTTGGCGACCGCAAGGAATTTGTGGTTCGTGTCGTCATCACGATCAACCATCTTGATCGCGCCATATGGGCAATCAACAGCACACATCGTACAACCCGTACAGCGTTCATCAATGATCTTGACTAAAGGGATCGTCACTTTTTGATCTGAATCTGTTTGCTTTTGCGATTTGAGGCGTTTGTCCCGAGAAGACCAGGGCAACAAACCGATCACAATAGTCAAAGCGATCAGACCGCCCCAGAGGAACCAATTTAATACTGGAAAATTCAAGAATGGTAAATAAAAAAGGAAAATCGGATCAAAAGTAATTTGCCCGGGTACCCAGCCTAGATCGCCTTGTGGCAACATCCCTACAGGGATTAGAATTGCAATAAGCAATAACAACACGCCAATCATCACGACCCATTCAGCCGGGGGCAGCCATTTAGGTCGATTAAGACGCTTGATATGCAACCAGAAGAAAACAGCCACGATTATCGTCAGCAATACATGTGCAGCAAATATCGAAAGGAAAATTGGCCAGCTTGAAGCCGTAGCTTCAGCTTTTGTTAACAAAACCATAAAAGCGGGTGCAAAGGGGGTACTGCTTTGCAAAAAATTGACAAACGCATCGTTGATCACTTGGGCCCGCACATCCCAAACCAACCAATAACCGGTCACGCCTGCTAACCAAAGCAGAAAGGTCATAAATATGCCGGTGAGCCATGCCAACCAGCGCGGTCCCCGGAAACGTTCCATAAATAAGACACGGAAAGCATGCAACAGGGTGGTGATCACTAATGCACCCGACGCATAGCGGTGGATGGCGCGCATGGTACGGGCAATAAATTGACCCTCAATACGGTTGAAAACGGCGTTATATGAGGCATCAAATCCATATTGGAAAAATAGATAGAGATAAAAACCGGTAAGCGCCACGACAATCATTAAAAAGACAGCGATTGTTCCGGTATGATAAAAGGGGTTTAATTGGGTTGTGTCAGTGAGTTTGTTGACTGGGCTTTCAATAATTAGGGCGATTTTTTCGAGGAATTTTGACCAAGCAGTACGAATCGGTATCCAATTAGTAGGGTCTTCTCTGGAAACGGCCGTGTCGCTTTGCAAACCACCCCATGTCACCGTATCGTCTTCTTGTGTTAAAACAGGTTCATGACTATCTGGCCCCGGTTCGGCTCCTGGCAGCTGTTGTGGTTGCTTTTGTTCGCGTGTACTCATATGGTGAAAAACAGAAGGCGTAAAACGTGAACTGCTTTAGTTCACGTTTTACGTTTATTTTGGATTTAAAGAGAAAATCAGTTCAAAGTAAGCATATAGGCGATGAGATCATTAATATCCCGCGCCTGCAATTCTGTACCATAGTTCTGATACATCACATCAGGTGTAAACCCTTCTACAACGTGAGCATTGGGATTCGTGATTGATTCACGTAGATAATCTTCAGCCGATACGCCTTCTACATAAGTTCCCGCCCGGCCAGCTAACCCGGCATGTGACGGACCTACAAGGACAACGTCTGGTTCAGTTGAGTGACAAGTCACACAACCGGGCGCACTTGCGGACCCGATGGTGACCTGATGGTAGAGTTCTTCACCATTGGCAGCATCACCGACACTACCACTAGCGGCTTCTTCCCCACCACCATCGTCACCGCCACCACCGCAGGCGACTAGCATGATTGCCAGCACCAGAATAAGCGTTGCAAGCAGTGTCTTTTTTAACATAATCATATACCTCCATATTTGAGTCGTAACTATATAAGTATCTCCCGAGTGTCATACCCACATAGGCGGGTAACCAGAGGTTGACCTATAAAGTTGCGTTAAATCAATAAATTGTAAAGGATGCAGCGTTTTTGAACGCTGCATCCCTTACCTTTTACATTATGCACCATCACCAAACTTTAAAGCCAGGCGATGTGCTGTTTAACTTGGTAATCATAAAGGCCAAAACCGGACCATAAGAGATGAGGATAAGCAAAGCCGTTCCAATTAACCATGGTTTCCAATTATCTAACCAGCCGGGGACGGCCGTTTTTTCATATGGTTCAGCAACAGGCATTTCAATCGGTTCAGTCAGTTTCTTCTTTGATAAGACCGTACCAACCATATTGGTATAGTATAACAAACCGCTCACACCCAGGATCATGCCACCAATAGCAGCTTCAATCAGCAAAGGATTCCAGTCTGCTCCAACATATTGGGCTGCACCAATCATTGTACGCCGTGGCATACCAAAATTGAGGCCTAAAATGTGCAAGCCATTTGACATCAACAACATGCCAACAAACCAGGACCAAGCCTGCCACAGTGCCACTTTACGGCTAAAGAGTTGTTTGCCAGACAGCTTGGGCACGAGCCAATACGTGATACCAAAGAAGGTCAAAGTCGTGGCCGAACCGACTGTTAAATGAAAATGACCAGAAATCCAGCTGGTATTGTGAACGGCCAGATTCAAATTGTATGAGGAATTTGTCAAACCACCGATGCCGCCAAATGCGAACAAAATCATCGCTAGGTTTTGAGCCACAAATGAGGGATTGTCCCAGGGCAGTTTTGGAATCCAACCCAACAAGCCTTTACCCCCATTGGCACGCCCACCAATTTCCAATGAAGCAATCACAGAAAAAGCTGTGAGCATGCTGGGTATAAAGAGCGAGTAAGTTAGGATCGCATGCAGTATCTTCCAGCCTTGCGGCACGCCTGGATCCACATATTGATGATGGATACCAACAGGTACTGACAAAACCAAGAACAACCAGAACACCAAACGTGCTAACGATTCACTAAACATCTTACCGCCAACTTGTTTCGGGATCATTGCATACCACGAAACATACGCCGGCAACAGCCAAAAATAGACCAATGGATGCCCAAAGAACCAGAAGAAAGTACGTGCTAACTGCGGGTCGATAAATTCGACTAGTCCGAGTGACCAGGGAATTACCATGAAAAGCATTTCGATAGCGACGCCCAAAGTCGCAAATTGCCACATGACCATCGTGATAATTGAGCCTAAGGCAATAAATGGGGTTGTTTCACCTGGATTATCTTTGCGCCAGGCCCAGTAAGTCAGGTAAAAACTGAGGCCAACGATCCAGGAACCAACGACCACCAAAGTCATGCCGATGTAAAAAATCGCATCAGCTTGTAATGGTGGATACATGGTATATAAAACTGTGGCTTTATTACCTAACAACGGAATGCCCGCCAAGATTAATCCAAATAACATGACAATTAATGCCAATATACTGACTTTCGGGTGCTTTAATTCACGTTTAAGACTGCGGGTTACTGTAAAAGTAAAAAATCCGGTGATAAAAAAAGTTGTCCATACCAATGCATTCAGAATACCGTGCAAAGTAAGGCCTTGATAGTAACTTTTCAAGCCCATGCTAGCCAAGGCTGGGTATGTATTGAGGCCAATGTAGCTCATCTTTTGTAATGGCCCAATTGAACCACCGATGAATAAGGCGACCATGGCAACGCCCAAATGAATCGATGTTAGTTTATTTTCGCGTGCGTACATTCAAATCCCTCCTTATTATTCGACGATTAAACGGCCGTACATCGTCTGATG
>CAYGMR010000044.1:0-17360 GCA_964350725.1 uncultured Ardenticatenaceae bacterium
ACCGCAATTGGGCTGAATGGCCTTGATTCTGGTAATTCTTCTGTTGCAGTTGTTGATATCGTAGGCTTGATGGCAGTTCTGCTGGCTGGCACACTCCTAGTGCTGCGTCGTCGGAATATCGCCTAATTAGTTTAGATAGTTGGACAGTGGCTAAAAGAAGCCACTCTCCAAACTCTAAAACAAACAGCCCCTCACGGATGGACAACGTCTGTAAGGGGCTATTTTTGCTTTCTTAAACAGTTTACTTTGATCCTTTTTAACCAAATCCGAACCAATTTCTAACCATATCCAAATATAAAACAACTATTTCTATGATATACTGCAACGGTTTTCAGGCAAATTACTAACAGAAGGAGATATTATGACAAAATCAATTTGGAAAGGTTTAGGAGGCATTTTTTGCCTTTTGCTTGTCACGCTTTTTTTGATACCTACAAAAAGCAACGTAACACAATCGCAGGCGGAACAGCCTACTAATAATAATCGTTCCTTCTCAGCAATTGACGACAATTCAAAAAATATGGATGATGACATTTGGGTCAGTGAGCCAGTTGTCCCCACAATCAGCCTACCAATCAATGAGCTACCAGCTTATGAACCACAATTTTATCTAGACCGCGAAGTCAACCCACGAATGAATCTTTCGGGTCTAACCGATGAAGATGCCACCTATCGGGGAGGTATTCTCGGTGGCATCGATCCATTATTAACCTCACAAGCGAATAGCCCAGCAGCAACAGACCTTGCCTTCCTAACCCCAATCCTAAATTATGACGGTCAAGGGTTTACAGGCGTTAATCCACCAGACACGGTCGGTGACGTTGGCCCTAACCATTACATTCAAATGATTAATGGTGGCGGTGGTGCCCTCATGATGATTTATGACAAAGCTGGCAGTGCCCTGGCGGGACCAACAGCAGTTGATTCATTGGGAACTGGTGCTTGTGCAAACGGTTTGGGTGATGGCATTGTGCTCTACGATCAAATGGCTGATCGTTGGATGATAAGTGAGTTTTCTGGCAGCACCAACGCATTATGTATCTACATCTCGAGTGGCTCCAATCCAGTAACCAGTAGTTGGTATGTTTACCAATTTAACACACCCAACTTCCCCGACTATCCCAAATACGGTGTTTGGACGGACGCCTATTATGTTTCGACAAATGAAACTGGTGGTCCGGCGGTTTATGCTATGGATCGTGCGAAGATGCTGGCAGGTGCCCCAGCCACTCAACAACGTTTTACAGCACCAGGCCTGGCTGGGTTTGGCTTCCAAGCGCTTATTCCCAGCGATTTGGATGGTGCGACAGCGCCACCAACAGATGCACCAAACTATTTCATGCGCCATCGTGACGATGAGGCACATAATGCTGGCAGCAATAATCCCACAGAAGATTATCTGGAAATTTGGCCATTCCATGTTGACTTCGACACACCCGCCAATTCCACTTTTACCGGACCTCTCAACATCCCTGTTTCCGAATTTGATTCAGAATTATGTGGGTATGTCTCTTTTCAATGTTTCCCGCAACAAGGCAGTGCAACGACGCTTGACCCCTTGCGTGAAGTCATTATGCAGCGCCTTCAATATCGCAATTTTGGTGCATATGAGGTTCTGGTTGGTAACTATGTAACGGATGTCGATGGGTCGGATCATGGCGGCGTGCGCTGGTTTGAACTGCGTAAATCCGGTGGCGGCTCTTGGACGCTGCATCAAGAAGGCACATATGCACCTGATGCCAACAGCCGTTGGATGGGTGCGATTTCCATGGATGGTGCTGGCAATATTGCTGTAGGCTATAATGTTTCCAGCAGCAATATGTATCCCTCGTTACGCTACGCAGGTCGTTTGGCCGGAGATCCTTTGGGAACTTTACCGCAAGGTGAAGGCACTTTGATCAACGGCAGTGCCGCAAACAGCAGTAATCGTTATGGTGATTACAGTGCCATGAGTGTTGATCCAGCGGACGATTGTACTTTTTGGTTCACGGGTGAATATAATGCCAGTTCAACCTGGAGTACACGTATCGGCACATTCAAGTTTGATAGTTGTGGCAGTGACGACTTCACTATCAGTGCCACACCGCCTGAATTAGCAGTTTGTTCTGGAACAGATGCTGTCTACACGGTGGATATCGGCCAGGTGGGTAGCTTTTCAGATAATGTAACGCTCAGCAGCAGCGGTGAACCAGTTGGAACAACCACGGGTTTTGTACCCAATCCAGTGACAGCACCAAGCAGCAGCCAAATGACTATCAGTAATATTGGCGACGGCGCGGCAGGTAACTATACAATTGATATAAGTGGAAATGGGTCACCAGGAACCCATTCTGCACAGGTGGATTTGAATGTCTACACGGCCGTTCCCACAACACCCACCCTGTCAAGCCCAGCCGATACGGCAACAGGTATTGTTCTCAGTCCAACCTTCACATGGACGGCCGTTGCCCAAGCAACCAGCTACAGCATCGAAATTGCAACTGACAACGGCTTCACAAATATTGTTGATAGTGCAACAGGCTTGCCCACCACAAGCTACACCAGCGGAATTGTCCTCAATCAACAGACAACTTATTACTGGCGTGTAAGCGCTGACAACCCGTGTGGCAATGGCATGAATTCTGCCAGTTTCAGCTTCACAACCAGCGGCACACTGCCTGGACCGCAGTTCTGTTCAACACCGAATGCCGCCATTCCAGATAATGATCCTGCAGGTATCGACGATCAAATCGCGATCTTTACGGCAGCCTCGTTGAGTGACTTAGACGTGTACATTGACACCGATCACACTTGGGTTGGCGACCTCATCTACACATTAAAACATGTTGAATCCGGCACCGAAGTCACGCTCATTGACCGGCCAGGTATTCCCAGCAGTAATACAGGCTGTTCAGGTAGCAATATTGATGCCACCATTGATGATGAAGGCACAGATGGCAGTGCCGAAAATATGTGTGACGATTCCCCAGCAATTCATGGCAATGTTGTGGGTGGTGATCCATCAAACAGCAGCTTGTTAGCCGCGTTTGATGGTGAATCTTTCAACGGCAATTGGACACTTACTGTATCTGACAATGCAAGTCAGGATGTCGGTACGCTCAAGGAATGGTGTTTACTACCGACAGGTGATTTTGAGAATCCCGATATTGTTGTGGCGCCGACGACAATCCAATCCGAGCAACCAGCAAACACCACAACCGTTCATACATTTGATATTAACAATGTGGGTGAACTGCCTTTGAATTGGGTAATCAACGAGGCAAATGCAAGCAGTTTAGCTAATCTGGTTCGGGATGCTAGCAGCACATCAGAGGCTTGCGAGAATCCCAGTGACATCCCATGGGCGACTGTGACAACGGGCAGTGGCACAACGGCTCCTGCAAATACAAGCGAAGTCGATGTCACATTCAACTCTTCAGGGTTGGCAACAGGCAATTATTCTGGTATTTTATGTATTGAGAGTAATGACCCTGACGAACCATTGGTTGAAGTAACTCTTGATTTACAGGTTGAAACTCCCCTGTATGACATATTCTTACCAATCATCTTTAACTAAAACAGGAATATTTTATTAAGCAGATAGCATAGACTGAACTTAGTTAGCCAAAGCCCCCATCGGGTTGCAATTTCGATGGGGGTTTTTGTGGGATAAGGCTATTCCCAATCATAAATGATCCAATTGATCTTATGCGGGAATAGACGAGCCAAAGCCAAAACGACCCATTTCTGGGATCATTATTTTCTTGCATTGGCCTAATTAGCAATACACACAAAAAGGAGACAGTATCGAACATGTTTAATCAGCAATTAAAGCGCAATGGAACCATAACGGCCGTTTTTTTGGCAGTTGTCCTAGTTTTGATGGTGACGCTCGTTTCGTCAACCGCCGCCAAGGATGAAGCCACAGAAACGGAAACAACCACGGCCGTTTCAAAGAAGCAAGATAGCGTTGGTTATCTAACGAGTGCTAACGATGGAGCGCCTTTGGATATCGCCCAAAATTATCTGAATACAAACCTTGCTGACTATGGTTTGACCATGGCTGATTTAGAAGATACGGCCGTGACCCAAACCTATTCCAGTCAGAGCGATTTCACCCAAATTGAGATGCTCCAGCGCGTTAACGAAATTGATGTGTACAATAGCATGATCTTAATCAATGTCGCCGGGGATGGCAGCATCATCAATTTGCACAATCATTTTATCCCCGCTGCAGCCAGTAAAGTCAATACAGCACGCCCTGGCCTCTCAGCCGAGGAAGCCGTTAATGCCGCAGCAGCCCATTTGGGATTAACACCGCAAGATTTGGCTGTTGAAGAACAGCTCGGTGGGGCATCACAAGCCGTGCTCTTTAATGCTGCCGGTATCTCACGCAATCCAATTCCGGCTAAACTTATTTATCAACCACAGGAACGTGACGTGCGTTTAGCCTGGGACATCGAGATTTACGAACTCGACCAACAAGATTGGTGGTCTATGCGTGTCGACGCTATCACAGGCGCTGTCTTAGACCAACACAACTTTGTCATCCACGAAGACTTTAACGCCCAGGCAGCAGAAGCGCATGGCACAACCTCCTTTGAATTTGGTGGCTCACATGCAGCGGACGCTGCACTCTACACAGAACTGCTTGGTCCAAATGATTACTTGGTTTATGAGTGGCCTCGCGAAAGTCCCCTGCATAATCCACAAGGGCCAGCTGGCCCTCCAGCAGAAGGTCGCACGATACAAAATGCGCCCTGGAACGACGCGGCTCCCAGCACATTGCCATCACCCTATGGTTGGCACGACACCAATGGTGTCGCTGGTCCGGAATTTACCGTCACACGCGGCAACAATGTCAACGCCTATGAAGACGGCAACAACTCCGGTTACCAACCTGACTGTGGCGGCACATTAGATTGTGCGTCATCACCCCTTTTTGATGTAGACCTTTCCCAATCTCCCGATACGTATGAAGCCGCCGCGATCAGCAATCTGTTTTACTGGAATAATATCATCCATGATATGACCTATCTGTATGGCTTTGATGAAGCGGCACGCAATTTCCAAGAAAACAATTATGGCAATGGCGGCTCAGGCAGCGATTCTGTCAATGCAGAAGCGCAAGATGGTTCCGGCAGTTGTAACGCCAACTTCGGTACACCGAGCGATGGCAGCAACCCGACCATGCAGATGTATACGTGCAGTAATGCATCGCCAGCCCGTGATGGTGACTTTGATAACGGTGTGATTGTACATGAATATGGTCATGGCATTTCTAACCGACTGACCGGTGGTGCCAGCGTTTTCTGTCTCAACAACAGTGAACAGATGGGCGAAGGGTGGAGTGACTGGTTAGCTATGATGATGACCATTGAAGCTGGCGACCTGGGCACAGACAGCCGCGGTATGGGTACTTATTTGTTTGGGCAGCCACCCGATGGCCCCGGCATTCGCACCACACCTTATAGTACAGATTTTGGCATAAATCCAACCACTTATGATGATATAACTGGTTTAAGCTCTTCACACGCCATTGGCTATATCTGGGCAACCATGTTATGGGAACTGAACTGGGAATTGATTAATAATGGGGTCTCAAGCAACGGCCTAGACCCAGATATTTTTAACGGCACCGGTGGCAATAATTTGACAACACAATTAGTCATGGATGGCATGAAATTACAACCTTGCAGCCCTGGCTTTGTAGACGGCCGTGACGCTATCCTCCTCGCCGACCAAAACCTCACTGGCGGTCAAAATCAATGTGCTATTTGGGATGCTTTTGCACGCCGTGGTCTGGGCTACAGTGCCAGCCAGGGTAGCAGCAGCAGCACCAACGATGGCACAGAAGCGTTTGATATTCCACCGATTTGCCAACAAGTATTGAAAATCGAAAAGAGTGCCAACCCTGATCCGGTTATGGCAGGGTCAATCCTTACATATGATCTAGTTGTTACCAATGACACACTTGGCACGCTGACTGGAGTGAAAATCGAAGACACCATTGAAGCAGGCCAAACTTATGTGGGCGCTTCAGCGACTTGTGGGGGCAGCGAAGCCGGTGGTGTGGTCACATTCCCGTTGGGTTCTATGACCTCTGGACAATCCATTGCTTGCTCCTTCCAGGTGACAATCGATGGCGGACTGGGTTCAACCGAGTTCTTCTTTGATGATTTCGAGGATGGCAGCTTGAGCAACTGGACAGCAACCGGCTTGTGGAATCCCGAAACACAAGGGGATACCTGTGGTTCAACTGTGGCACCTTTCCCCAGTTTCGATAATGCTGCCTATTATGGTGACGATGCTGATTGTGATTTCAACACTGGCGGTCAAAATACAGGTACGTTGACAATGAACACACCTGTCGCGTTAACAGGCAGCCCTATTCTCAAGTTCTGGAGTTATGAAGATACTGAAAATGACTCGACGTATGATAAGAAGTTTGCTGAAATCTCAACAAATGGCGGCACGACCTGGACGACATTAGGACTGCTCACTTCCGAAACCGCATGGTATGAAAAGAGCTTTGACTTATCCGCCTATACGGGCAGCAATGCGCTGATTAGATTCCGCTTTGATAGCTCCGATAGCATTAACAATAACGATCTGGGCTGGCTTGTCGATGATGTGTTGATTGTTGATGAAGCCAAGGTGTCTAACACAGCCTGCGTCTCTGCCAATGAGGGAGACAATGCTTGTGATTCGGTTGATACGCTGGTCGAAGAATTAGCTTGTGCGGAACCAACGGCCGTTACGGATCTTGTCGTCACATTAAACCCAAATGGCACAGATATTGACCTAAATTGGACAAGCACTGGGGCTGATTATTACGATATCCACCGCCAATTCAATGACTTTTACTTTTCACCTAGCGTGGGTACTATAATAGCTGCGGGAGCTGCGACATCCTATACGGATACAGCCCCGAATATTATTGGTGATCCGGCCAAAAACTACGGCTATAACGTAGTAGGGGTGAATAACTGTGTACCATTGAGTGAAGGTTCAGGTGGGGGCATCCCCTCTGCTCCATCTAATCGTGTGGGTGAATTCGATTTCAGCATTGAGCCCGGTACACCCTAAGATTCTTTTCGATTGATCTACGCTTAATAAAAACGGCCGTTTCGTGTGAAACGGCCGTTTTGTTTTTCCTCCTCTCGCCCCCTTGCAACTTTGCGCTTATAATCCCAGCTTTGTAACAAAAACTTGAGGAGCAAGCATTGAATCGGGATAAACGCCGTCAGCGCGTCTTAATTTCTTTAATTTCAGTTAACATCATACTGCTTAGCCTTGCCCTTATATGGCGGTGGCAAGCAAACCAAACCAGCAGTGTCCAGATCGCCGTAGCCAAGGGCAAGTCCATGCTGGACATGAACCTGGCATCTGCACCAGCCTTAGACATTGACCGCGTCCAATCTATTGCGTTTGCAGATGCACCCTTCAATAATTTGATTGCTGATCTAGAAATCGAATTTGTCAACGCAACTTTACTCAGCCAGGGTGAAGCGCGTCAATGGCAAGCAGATGATTGTCATGACAATAACTGTGCCCACACCACCTTTTATAACTACACAGATGGTGGCACACTCGAAGCTGTCATCAATTTAGATGATGAAATCATTGTGAGCAGTTGGCAAAATGTCTATGCGCGACCTGGCGGCAGCACCCACATCGTGGAAAAAGCGGTTGAAATTGCAGCCCAAGATGCGCAGGTCTTGGCAACTTTGGGCGATATTGGTGCAGCCGATCCAGCCATGGTGCCGATGTCGGGCTGGTTAGCTGATGATGCGTGTCGTGAAGATTGGTGTGTCGATTTGACTTTTATGGATCCGCAGGGCAGCGGCCGTATCTATCATGTTTTTGTGAATATGGAACAGGAAAAAGTGGCACGCACCTTCTACACACGCGGCCGTCCTGACCGTGTCGCAGCCAAACCAGTCTCGCAGCGCAACGCCTATACCGATGACTGCCATGAACAATACGGCTGGGAAATCTGCTGGGAAATGACGGCTCATGATGGTGTCAATTTCCAAGATGCAACCTACGAAGGAAAACTGATTTTTTCCAGCGCAAAAATTGGCCAGGTTGAAGCATGGTATCCAAGCTGGCCAGGTGGTTACCGTGATGAAATCGGCTTTGCGGCTTCCGTGCCGCCCTTCGATGATACGATTGTGACCGATTTGGGCGATGGCTTTGAAATCCGCCAAATGTTTACAGAGTTTACGCACTGGCCAAACTGTATTTGCTGTTACCGCTATGAACAGGTGGTGCAGTTGTATGAAGACGGCCGTTTTGATTTCCGTTTTGTATCGCATGGCCCAGGCTGTGATGATTTGTCCATTTATCGCCCCTTCTGGCGCATTGATATCGACCTCGACGGTCCTGATAACGACAATGTTTGGTTGTGGACAGCGCCGCGTTGGACAGAATCCACAGAAGAATTTGAAACCTATCCGTTTGTCGATGATGTTTCTCCCGATGGCTACAAATTATCAACCAGCGACGGCGATTTAAGTTACCGTTGGACCATGGACAAAACCGACCCGCTTGGATTAGATGAGGCGTATTTATTTGGCCTGCAGTTCAAAGAAGGGGAAGGCGACGGCCCCATCGTCACCGGCCCTGGTGACACCTTTATCCCCCCGCGCCAATGGGTGGATGGCGACCCACTATCGGGCGAGAATGTTGTCTTGTGGTATGTGCCGTTGTTGAATTCAAAAATAGGCGGTCCGTGGTGGTGTCAACCTGATCCCGAACCAGATTTTTCGCCCTGTGAAGCCGTGTTACACGCCATTCCGGCCGGCGAATTAACCCAACCCGATCCCGAGGAACTTGCAACAGCTGCACCCACACCAGTTTCTTTGGCCACACCCTTAAGTGCGTCCACAGTAACACCAATCCCAACGCCTGCGCCCAGCGCCACGCCACGGCCTTTAGAAGGCAGTACGGCCGAAGAAATTATGCTTAATGCGGGCTGCACATCTTGCCACAAAATCGGTGAATTGGGTGAAAGTCATAAGGTGGGTCCAGATTTGAGTGGCATCGGCTTAATTGCCCAAAAGCGCGTTTCAGGCATGTCGGCAGCAGAATATGTGCGCACATCCATCGTTGATCCAAATGCATTTGTGTCTACAGACTGCCCCAACGGCCCTTGCATGCCCAATATCATGCCGCGCGATTATGAAACACGCCTGTCTACAGAACAAATCAGCACAGTTGTCGCTTATTTATTAGATTTGAAGGAAATCGTGGAGCCTGAGGTGATTGGAGAAGCCACAGTGGAAAACCCACAAACCGCGCCCAAAAACGTGGTTCCGGCGGGGAAAACGGCCGTTCCGCAACAAGCAGGCCCCCTCACACCATTATTAGCTGTTCAAATTCTCTTCTTAACACTCGTGTTTTTTGTCAGTCTATTTATTTTTATTAGATCGGGGAAGTAAAAAGCAATCAGCAATCAGCTAGTCAGCAATCAGCATAAAGCTGACTAGCTGATTTGCTGACATGCTTCAACGATATTTCTCACGCAAAGCACGTTCGATCTGACGATTTGAATCTTTTTTGGCGAGGTCAGCGCGTTTATCTTGTTTTTGTTTACCACGCGCCAAGGCAATTTCTAATTTGGCACGGCCGTCACGCAAATACAAACGGGTCGGCACACACGTCAAACTTTTGATCGTCAAATCTTCGATGATTTTGTTAATTTCGCGCCGATGCAAAAGCAATTTGCGCGGTCTGGTAGAATCATGGTTTTCACGATTGCCATGTTCATAGGGTGCGATATTAGCCTCTAACAGCCACAATTCGCCATTCCGATGGCGCACAAAACTACGCTGCAAACTAACCTGATTCGCCCGAATAGATTTTATTTCGGTACCCGTCAAAACCAAACCCGCCTCAAATTTATCCAACAAGTGGAAATCAAATGAAGCTCGTCTGTTTTTTGCTATTACTTTGATGCCAGAATTATTTTTCATTTTTTAGCTAGTCAGCAAATCAGCCAGTCAGCTATCAGCATCCTGACGAGCTGATTAGCTGACTGGCTGACTTGCTATTCGCTTAATAAATATTCAAGAGCCCGTTGTAACTGAGTATCATCATCGCCGCCCAAATCGAGGGGGGATTCTACCTCAATATCCGGCGTGATGCCTTCTTTATCGATGGTGTTGTTAGCGGGTGTATACCAGCGTGCAATCGTGACACGCAGTTCAGCGCCATCAGACAAATTATTCACCTGCTGCACAGACCCCTTGCCAAAAGTGGTTTCACCAATCAAAATGCCGCGTTCATTGTCTTGGATTGCGCCTGCCACAATTTCGGAAGCGCTGGCACTGCCGGGATTAACCAAAACAACCAAAGGCAAGGCCTCGCCCACATCACCATCATCAGACCGAAAAGTTTCTTCTAAGCCTTTGTTATTGCGTTCATACAAGACAACGCCTTCAGGTAAAAAGATGTCGGCAACCGACACGGATTGATCCAAAAAGCCGCCCCCATTATCGCGTAAATCAAAAATGATTCCGGCTGGATTTTGGGGTAATAGTTCAGCCAGGGCTGCGAGTACGGCCGTTTCTGCAGTACGATTACATGTTGTCAAGCGCACATAGGCAACCTGATGCCCCTCTTTTTCCAACATCTCAGATTCAACTACCTGCACCTCAAACTCGGTGCGCACAATCGAAAATTCGAGCGGCTCCGCTTCACCCTCGCGAATGACTTTAATAACCACGGTGCTGCCTTCAGGGCCGCGCACCTTAAGCAGGATTTCATCGAAATCCAAGTCAAACGCACTTTCACCATCAACTTCAAATACAATATCGCCAGGCAATAAGCCAGCAATATCGGCAGGTTGGCCATCCATCGGACGCACAATTTCAAATAACCCTTCATCTGTTTCGCGCACAAAGGCACCGATGCCCGAGACCGAGCCACTCATATCTTCACGCAAACGTGCGGCAACATCCGGTTTGATATAGCGCGTAAAGTCATCATCCAGCGTTTCGATAGAACCGGCAATTGCTGATTGGATTAATTCTTCATCAACAGGAATCTCGCCATCAAAATTGCTACCGATCAACCGCCAGGCTTCATAAAAAGTGGCAAAGTCGAGCGCTTCAGGATCAAATTCGGATTGTCGCTGCGGAACGGCCGTTGGGAGGGCCGTAGGTTCTTCAGGAGCAGTTGTTGATTCTTCAGCAAATGCCGCATCCGCCGCAGGTGTCACCATCACAGTTTCGACGACAGTCACTTCACGTGTGACTTCTAGCAGTTCACTGACAGTTTCAGTTACCGTTTCGGTAATTGTTTGCGGCTGCGCAGTTGAACGGCCGATCACAAAGCCCACACCTGCCATCACCAACGCGACCAAAAGCAAGCCAATAATTAATATGAGAATACGCCCATTAGAAGACGTGTTATTTTCTGACACAGTTAATCCTTAATTTTCGTAACTATTCTGGTCATTCCTGCGAAGGCAGGAATCCATACATGGATACCCGCCTTCGCGGATATGACAGTCAAGTGACACCTGTATAGTCACTAATTTTCTATTTTCAATTGTTCAACGGCCGTTTGTAATAATTCATCGATACCGTTATCCAATGCGTCTTGTGTAATTTCTACAAATACATCAGGCTCCAAGCCTTGCCCATCAATCTGATTTCGGTCTGGCGTAAACCAGCGTGCCGAGGTCACATGCACAGAAGAACCATCACTCAAATCAAACACCAATTGCACGGACCCTTTGCCAAAAGTTTTTTCATTACCAATCAAAGTGGCTCTATCACGATCTTGTAACGCGCCAGCCACAATTTCAGCTGCACTGGCAGTACCGCCGTTTACTAAGACGACCAGCGGCATGTCAGCGGCCAGGGTTTCATTGGTGGTTTTAAATTCGCGCTCATCGCCATTACTGCTTTGTTGAAATAAG
Source organism: uncultured Ardenticatenaceae bacterium (assembly GCA_964350725.1). GTDB lineage: Bacteria > Chloroflexota > Anaerolineae > Promineifilales > Promineifilaceae > JAACFF01. Next base: position 11,912 of record CAYGMR010000044.1, read on the forward strand.
ACTGGGCCAGCATCCAGGAATTGATCAGAAACAGCAACGGCCGCATCCAACAAACCACCGGGATTGCTGCGCATATCGAGGATTATTTTGGTAGCACCTTGTTCTTGCAAGTCAACCAACGCATCCGCCACTTCAGCACCACTTTCACCGCTAAAACGGGTCAATTGAATGTAACCAATCTGTGGATCTTCTTCTAACACGCGTGCCAACACAGATGGAATCAAAATATCGGCACGTTCAATGGCAATATCAACGGTTTCAGTGGCATCGGGATGGCGCACGGTAAGGGTTACTTCTGTGCCTTTTTCGCCTTTGATTAGATCAACAATTTCATTGGTAGTCATCTCCGGAGTAACGGCCGTGCCATCAACCATCAACAACACATCCCCAGATAAAATACCAGCCGCCTCGGCAGGATTACCCGGAATTGGTTCTAATAATACTTCGCCACCTTCTTCGGGTCGCGAAATATAGGCACCAATGCCACCAAACGACCCCTGCAAGCGCTCTTTTTCAACATCACGCGCAACCGGCTCCACAAAAACAGTGTAAGGATCATCAAGTGCGTCAAACGATCCCCGAATAGCACCATATGTGCGCAAGTTTTCAGCAGGAATTTCGCCAATAAAATGATCGTCAACTAATCCCCATGCTTCCCAAAAAAGATTCATATTCTCTTGAGCATGCGCCGATTGTTCACGTGATGCCATTAAATCATTGGCAAAATAACCAGCCGCAAATGCGCTGATTGCCAACAAAATAAGCATAAATACAGTTAAGCCACTTTTTGTTTTACTCGACATAAATATATACAAACGCTTTAGGGTCTTAGACATATTACATAGTGCATAAATGCCTATCCCCTGAAATAAAATCAATCTTTGTTGCTCTCTGCTAGTCCCAAAGCATATTAACACAGGTGTTCATTAGAGCAATGTGGGCTATAATTTACACGTTAAACATTAATCAACTTGCGCAAAAACGCCGCTTTGCCACAGCGATTAATGTTACACCAAATACGAAAAGTTTAATGAGGGAGTTTGTTCTTCCCGGGTATTGTAATGAACCGCTTAGGTCGGATATTTCTGGTTGGTCTATTTTTGCTGTCTCTGTGGCTGTTTGCCATGGGAGAAACGGCTGCTTCGGCCATGCTCAGCACAGGCACTTCGACCATGCTCAGCACAGGCGCCTCGGCATACCAACCGATTGAATCCGAAGCCGAACAACTGCTACAAGCCATGACTACCGAAGAACGGATCGGCCAACTGTTTTTGGTCACATTCGAAGGCGAACGCGCTTCACACGACAGCGATATTGCCGATCTAATTCGGGATTATCATGTTGGTGGTGTGGTTTTATTGCCTCAAAATGATAATTTTAGCGGTTACGGTGACACAAACCAAACCCCACAACAATTACGTAACTTGAATAATAATTTGCAAAGTTTGGCACTCACAGGGCAAATTAGTAATACCCTCGAGCTGCCTTTAGAGTCGGAGCTTTTTTCGCAGCCACCGGCTCCACTTGCAGACAGCACCCGTCTGCCTCTTTTTATTGCCATGAACCATGAAGGCAGTCCTTATGACCCCAATCGAAGTCTAAACGGATTTACGGCCGTTCCCACAAATATGGCTATGGGCGCAACCTGGCAGCCGGAATATGCGCAGACAATTGGCGCGATGGTCGGTATGGAATTATCTACCGCTGGCATCAATATGCTCTTTGGCCCCGCCTTAGATGTGCTAGAACAACCTTCTCCAGGCAGTCCCGCCGATTTGGGGACAACAACATTTGGTGGCGACCCCTATTGGGTCGGCAAATTAGGGCAAGCCTATATAAGCGGTGTGCATGAGGGCAGCGAGCAGCGCATCGCCGTCATCGCCAAACATTTCCCCGGTAATGGCAGCAGTGATCGCTCTCTGGATGAAGAAGTGCCGACTGTCCGCAAATCATTGGCAGAACTCACCCAAACCGAGTTGGCTCCATTTACGGCCGTTACGGGTAATGCTGAAGAGGAAACGGCCGTAGTCGATGGTCTACTCACCACCCATATCCGTTATCAAGGGTTTCAGGGCAATATCAGCGACACCACAGCACCCGTCAGTTTTGACCCACAAGCACTCAACACCTTAATGCAATTACCCGCGTTTTCTGGCTGGCGCGATAAGGGTGGCTTGATCGTTTCCGACGCCTTAGGTGTGCGTGGTGTCGAACGCTTTTACGATGCCACCGACACAGAATTCCCACATCGGCGTGTGGCCAGAGACGCGCTGCTCGCAGGCAACGATCTGCTTTACCTCGGCGAATTCGCGCTTGGCGATGCCACATATCCAGAGCAATTAGCCAATATGAAAGACACGATGGATTGGTTCGTTGAAAAATATGATACCGACCAAACCTTCCAGCAACGTGTCGATGAGGCCGTTTTACGCAATTTACAACTCAAGCTGGATTTATATGCAAACGATTTTTCGACAGACAATGTCTTCATTGAATCAATAGACGACGATGCCCAGATCGGCAATGGTTCAGCAACAAGTTTATTTGAGTTAGCGCAGTCAGGGACAACCTTAATAGCCCCTAGCCAAAGTGAACTTGCTGAACGTCTGGCAACCTTACCCGGTCTGAATGATAAGATTATCAGCTTCACAGATGTGCGTGAAGTGCAGCAATGCTCCGAATGCCCACCCGCGCCAATCATCAGTCAAACAGCGCTGGAAGAACGCATGTTGGCCTTATATGGCCCAGATGCCAGTGGTCAGCTGCAGCCAGGGCAAATCAGCAGTTTTTCATTCGCCGATTTGCAAGATTTTTTGGCAGCCGGTGGCGAGCAGATTTTTCTACCGACACCCGGCCCGACCGCAACCAGTAATCCAGATCCCGACATTGATGATTTCAACACACCTATCCCAACCATCACCCCACCCCCTGGCTTCTTTGTACAAGAAGCGTTAAATGGCGATGTCACCTGGATATTATTTGGCATGTTGGACGTGGATGAAGGCACAAAAGCATTAAACCAATTCCTCGCACAGCGACCCGACATCGCCCGTGACACACGCATCATTGCTTTTGCTTTTGACGCACCCTATTACCTGGACTCGACGGAAATTAGTAAATTGACTGCTTATTTTGGCCTCTACAGCCACAGCAATCCATTTATTGATGCAGCAGTTAGGGCGTTGTTCCTAGAATCACCCCTAACGGGTTCTTCCCCGGTCAGCATCGATGGGGTCGGCTACAATTTGGCAATACAAACACAACCGGATCCAACCCAAATCATTGAATTATTTATCGTGCAAAATGATACCGTCCAATCTCCGCTCAGCGAAGCGCCTTTGGATGCAGCCATTGGTGACACACTCTTATTGCAAACAGGTGTTTTGCGTGACCATAATGGCAATCAAGTGCCAGATGGCACGATTGTACAGTTTATTCTACAGGATCGTATTCAAGGCAAGGTGAGCATCATTGGTGAGGAGCCAACAACCAATGGCATCGCCCGCATTGGTTATGTACTCGAAGCCAGTACAGGACCAGGACAATTCCGGATAACGGCCGTTTCTGGTGACGCAACCGTTTCACAGGCTGTCGATATTTCCATCGAAGATGAAGCTCAGGTAGCCATTATCGTGCCGACGCCAACGGCAACCATAACAGTCACACCCTCCCCCATCCCCACAAACACACCCATTCCTTCGGCAACCCCCACTGCCATGCCAACAGCCACACCCGTCGCCAATGAAGAACCGCTTGAACCAGGCATCCGCATTGGTCTTTCTGATTTTCAATTGTTGATGAGTATGTTTTTTGGTCTAGCTATCACCGGTGGCATTGGGGTTTTGCTCAGTCAACGCAATGACCACACAACAGCCGAAATGGTGAGTTGGCTTTTATGGGGGGTGATCGGCGCACTTATTTTGTATTTGTATTATATGCTGGGGTTGCCAGGAACGGCCGTATTACAAAACATCGGCAGTTGGGCGGGACTGCTCACAACCATTGTCGGCGGGGTACTCGGCCTTTCCCTCTTCCAATTCTGGAACCAACGATCAACTGTTTAATTTTCGACAGAGATAAAAAGAAACTCAAATATTCCTGCATAATTCCGTGTTTCTTTTTATCTGTATCAAGCCCTTTTTATTCGGTATCTTTCAAATCACCTTTGCCTACATATTCACTCACTAATTCACGGCGTAAGGTTTTGCCCACAGAACTTTTAGGCAATTCATCAACAAACACAATCCTGCGTGGATATTTATAACGCGCTAAATGGGTTTTACTCCACTCGATCATCTCAGATTCAGTCGTGGTATCTCCAGGGCGTTTCACCACCCAAGCCACAACAGTCTCACCACGTTTGGCATCCGGCACACCTGCCACGCCCACTTCTTGAACCGCCGGGTGCTGCGCTAACACTTCTTCCACTTCACGCGGATAAATGTTATAGCCACCGGCGATAATCATATCTTTCTTACGGTCTTCAATGTAGAAGTAACCTTCTTCATCCATATGTGCCATGTCACCAGTATAGAGCCAACCATCTTGCACAGTAACGGCCGTTTCCTCCGGCATATTCCAATACCCCGCCATAATCGTAGGTCCCTTGATCACAATCTCACCCACCGCGCCGATTGGCACCTCTTTCTGTGGATCATCCAATGCAACCAGCCGCACCTCAATATTTGGTAATGGCAAACCAATCGAGCCGGGCGGATTTTCACTGTAAAGCGGATTAGCATGTGTAGCCACATGGGCCTCGGTCAAACCATAGGCTTCGACCAGATGTCCACCGGTGAGTTTTTCAAATTTGCGTTTGGTTTCCATCAACAAGGGCGCCGAAGCCGACAAACATGTGTTTATCGAACGAATATCATATTTGCCAGCCGCAACATCAGGATTATTGTTGATAGCCACATACATCGCCGGTACACCTGGGAAAATAGTGGGACGTTGGGTGTTAATGCTCTTCATCACATCGTCTTGATCGCGTGGGTCGGCAATCAAAACGATCTTGGCTCCTAATGAAATTGGTGTGATCATCGCCGCCACAATGCCATAGGAATGGAAAAGCGGCAAGCTGGCTAAGAAAACCTCGCTGCCGGACCGCATATTGGGGTCCCAGGCACGTACCATGTAGGCATTGCCCAACAAGTTTTTATGCAAACCAATCGCGCCTTTAGAAATGCCGGTTGTCCCGCCAGTGTATTGCAACAAGGCGATATCGTTTGGCCCTACATCAACATTGGGAACTGCTTTTTTTCCGACCATTTGCCAAAAAATCCTTAAATTTAATATCGCCATCGACAATGTCAACAGCATGTCCATCTTTGCGCTCTTTGGCAAGCGTAAACAATATTTTCAGATGCCAGGGCAAATAATCTTTGATGTTGGTGACGATGATTTGGGAAACGGCCGTCTTGCCCGCCCTTTGCACCTTTTTGAGCAT
>CAYGMR010000044.1:17452-17760 GCA_964350725.1 uncultured Ardenticatenaceae bacterium
ACGATCACTGTTTTGGCACCACAATCAGCCAACTGATGCGTCAATTCACGTTCAGTGTACAGTGGATTGAGTGCCATCACCACACCACCAGCTTTCAAAATGCCAAAGAAAGCGATCATATATTGCGGGCAGTTGACCATATATAACGCCACGCAATCTCCCTTTTGCAGGCCATTGGCAAGCAAGCTTGCGGCAATGGCATCGGCTTGTGCGTTTAACTCGCGATAGCTGATTTTCGTGCCTTTGAAGAGAACGGCCGTTTGCTCAGGATAAGTGCGTGCGGATTCCTCTAAGAAGTGATGTACCGT
>CAYGMR010000045.1:0-6905 GCA_964350725.1 uncultured Ardenticatenaceae bacterium
TATCTCCCGATTGCCATGCCCGCGTGTCTGATACGGTTTTTATTCTGACGCGGGCCTGCGAACAACCTGTCATTCCTGCGCAGGCAGGAATCCATTCTTGCCATCAGTGAAAATGGATTCCCACCTCCGTGGGAATGACAATGAAAACAGGACGACTAAAAAGCCCTGCCCAAATTCGGTAGGGGCTTGGCAATCGGGAAACGCGTTAACCAAAACAGACGGCCTTATCTCCCGATTGCCATGCCCGCGTGTCTGATACGGTTTTTATTCTGACGCGGGCCTGCGAACAACCTGTCATTCCTGCGCAGGCAGGAATCCATTCTTGCCATCAGTGAAAATGGATTCCCACCTCCGTGGGAATGACAATGAAAACAGGACGACTAAAAAGCCCTGCCCAAATTCGGTAGGGGCTTGGCAATCGGGAAACGCGTTAACCAAAACAGACGGCCTTATCTCCCGATTGCCATGCCCGCGTGTCTGATACGGTTTTTATTCTGACGCGGGCGATGCGATTGGGCGGTGAGACTCTATTAAATCCAAAACAATATTCCCAACCGCATCGCCCCTACAAATCGCTTGACACGGGAAGGGTATTTGTATATACTACGTTTAGTTTGTACTAAACGATATGTACATCCGAAATGATGGTAAACAAAACAATGACAGATGAACTCGACAACGCACGCGACAATTTTATTCAAGGCATGAGCCGCATTAGCAGCTTTTGGGGCTTTCCACGCGCCATGGGCGCGATTTATGGCGCTGTTTACCTCTCGCCCACCCCGCTTTCATTAGACAGCATCGTGGAACAAGTGGGCGTGAGCAAAGGTGCCGTCAGCACGAATGTACGCACGCTCGAACGGCTGGGCATGGTGCATAAACGCATTCAACTGGGCGACCGCAAAGATTATTACGATGCCGAAACCGATTTTTGGAAAGTGATCAAAGGTGTCTTGCGCGAACGCGAACAGAGCGAGTTTGATCTGGCGCTGCGCACCGTGACGGAAAGCATGGCAATGGTAGACCAAACCAACATCGAAACATCTGAACAAGAACTAGCGGCCTTTTACCAGGAACGCATGCAAAATATGCAGCGCTTTTTCAACAACCTCGACAATATCGTCGCCACTTTGCTGGCCTTGGATGATTTACGCTTGAATTCAGTGAGTAAATTGTTTGGCAGCAAAAGTAGCGGTACTTAATTTCTTGCCACTGATTATCACGGATGAACACGGATAAAAATCTGTGCAAATCCGTGCCCATCCGTGGCAAATTGTTTGGCAGCAAAAGTAACAGCACTTAATTTCTTGCCACTGATTATCACGGATGAACACGGATAAAAATCTGTGCAAATCCGTGTCCATCCGTGGCAAAAATATCGGAGTATAAAATGACAATTCATGCAGTAACCGGCGCTTATGGCTATTCAGGCAAATATATCGCACGCCGTTTGTTGGCACAAGGCAAGCAGGTCATCACGTTGACCAATTCGCTCTATCGCGGCAATCCGTTTGGCGCGCGAGTCCCCGCCTATCCCTTTAACTTTGACGATGCGGCGTTGTTAACAGCCTCACTTGAAGGCGTGGAAGTTTTGTATAACACCTATTGGGTGCGTTTTAATCATCATGATTTTGCACACGCAGCGGCCGTGGAAAACACCCTCACCCTGTTTGCAGCGGCCAAGGCGGCCGGGGTAAAACGGATTGTACATGTCAGTATCACCAATCCCAGTCTGGATTCGCCGCTGGAATATTTTCGCGGCAAAGCGGAACTGGAACAGGCGTTGATGGCATCGGGTATGTCCTATGCGATTTTGCGACCTACGGTGTTGTTCGGCAAAGAAGATATTTTAATCAACAATATCGCCTGGATGTTACGCACATTCCCCGTGTTTGGCCTATTTGGCGACGGCCGTTACCGCATTCAACCCATCTACGTCGATGACCTGGCTGCCTTAGCCGTCGACCAGGGCGCACTATGCGAAGACACCGTGATTAACGCGATTGGGCCCGAAACATTCCGTTATCGCGAGCTAGTGGAAACGATTGGGGAGATTATTGGGGTGACACGGCCGTTGTTTTCAATGCCGCCTGCCCTCGGCTATCAAGTCAGTCGTTTTGTCAGCCGTTTCGTCGATGATGTCCTCGTCACACGTGAAGAAATTGACGGGCTAATGGCCGATCTGTTATGTGTAAACACGCCCCCAACCGCAACAACCGAATTGACGACCTGGGCCAAACAACGTCATCCACAACTAGGCCGCCAATACACCAGCGAACTGGCACGCCGTCGCAATCGCCGCGTGGCTTATGCTTCAAATTAGCAATTCTCAATTTAGAATAGAAACAGCAGATAAATCTGCACCTACAAATGCAAAGTCCGCCTTCGCGGACTAAAAGCGGGCTATTTCTAGTCGGTGAAGACCGACTTTATAATTGTTGCAGTGGTTTTAACCGCCTGAAATAGGCAATTTGAGAATTGCTGTCTTCAAATTAAAAAGAGTGGCAAAGTGGTAAGGTTTCTTCCATTGCAACCTTGCCACTTTGCGACTCTGCCGACCTTACAAATTCGCGATTTCTACCGGTTCAATCTCATCCGCCGGCTCAAAGCCAAACACCTGGCCATAAAAATAGAGTTCGCTCTCTAAGGCGCGTTTGATATTTTTCGCCTGGCGGAAACCATGCTGCTCGCCGGCAAACGGCATATAGGCAACCGGAATGCCTTTGTCTTTAACGGCCGTATACATCATTTCGGCCTGATTGGGTAAAACCACTTTATCTTCAAGCCCCTGAAAAAGAATCAGCGGGCAGTTGATCTGGTCTACAAAATGAATCGGCGAACGCGCAATATAAAGGTCACGCGCTTCTGGATAGGGACCGATAAGATTATCGCCATAACGCGATTCAAATTTATGCGTTTCTTTGGCCAGGGCTTCAATATCGCTAATGCCATAATGGCTGGCACCGGCACTAAATAAATCATGGAAAGTAAGTGCACATAAAGTCGTATAGCCGCCCGCGCTGCCGCCGCGAATGGCGAGACGATCTTTATCTACCAACCCTTTTTCTGCCAGATAGGTAGCACCATTGATGCAGTCAGCGACATCGACGATGCCCCACTTGCCATTGAGACGCTGCCGATAGGCACGGCCGTAACCCACACTACCCCCATAATTCACATCCAATACACCAAACCCACGACTTGTCCAATATAAAATTTCAGGGCTAAAAATCGCAAAAGCAGCGCCGGTTGGGCCGCCGTGGCTAAGTACCAGCAGCGGTGGCCGTTCGCCTGGCGGTGCATGATAATCTTTGTTCTGCGGCGGGTAATAAAATGCATGGGCAGTTAAATCATCAGCGGTGGGGAACTCAATCACTTCTGGCCGAGAAACATAACCACTATCCACCGCCAAATCAAGCGATTGGCGCAGCAGTGTATATGTCCCCGTCTGCATGTCTAAGCGGATTATCGACTTTGCTAACTGCGGTGATGCCGCCATAAAAACAACGCTGTCCCCAACAACATGCACATTGTTGATCAAGGTGAATGGCAGATCAAAAGTGGTCAATTTACCAGATTGGATGTCGAGTTTGGCTAAATGCACCAAACTATTTTGCCAAATCGTGCAAATAATCGTTTGAGCGTCTGCAAAGGCGTAGGCGCGCATGCCAAAACGCCACATCGGAAAACCAAATTCGGCGGCTTGTGGATACAGTGCCACATCTTTTCCATCCTGCCAACGATATAAATTCCACCAACCAGTGCGATCTGAAATAAAGTACAGTTTGCCATCAGGCGACCATTCTGGCTGCACAACCGATTCTGCAACACCACCAGCTATCAAACGTGCATTGACCAACTGGCCATCTGTTGTTAAGTCTGCTAGCCACAATTCTGTGCCGTCCCAGGGCATATTGGGATGGTTCCAGGTCAGCCAAACCAACTGTTTGCCATCGGGGCTAACACGCGGGGAGGCATAAAAGTCATTACCAGACACCAAGACTGTGCCGTCATCTGCACCATCCAGTTTGAGGCTGACGAGCGTGTTGATGGGTTCGTGTCCCGCTTGGCGGTGATCTTCACACACGCAGATGTATTGTTCGCCGGCAAAAACACCATCAGCATAACGAACGGCCGTTTCTGGCGTCAATGCTTGCGGTTCCTCGCCAAGCGACTGGCTATAAATACGTTGGTCAGCGAAATTGGAGAAATAGATACGGGAACCACGCACCGTAAAACTACCACCACCATATTCATGCACCCGCGTGCGCACATTAAACGCGGCCGATGTCATATCCACAAAACCATCATCACAGTACTTAACGACAATATTGCGACCACCCTCTTGGGGGCGGCCTTCTGTCCAATAAATATCGTCACCGTCAATGGCAATTTGATCCAGCGACACACCTGTTGCCAAAATCAACTCTGTGGTGATAGGCGATTTCCATGATCCGTAAGGGGTAACTTGACTTGTATTCATCAGGTAATCATAGCGTCTAGCCTTGCATTCGCCAATGATTTCCAACTACTGTAGGTCAAGTTTGTTGCAGATTAAGCAATTGAACCAACAATTGTTTACCCAGTGAATAAATGCTCGTTAGGGCGTTATTTCTACAACCACGCCTTCTTCAGCCCAGTCGTACAAAGTAGACGCATTTTCTGAACTGAGTAAAACACAGCCATAGGTCACTTTATAGCCCAAATCTCCTGTCCACAGCAGTTGGGAGTTGCCACGTGTAGGAAAGCCATGGAAACCATTCATAAAATCAGAGGTAGGCACGGGGCGATAGATACCCATAAAACTGGGCATGTCGAGGTCCCAATTGGAGGCATAGGCGTTGGGATCGTGGGATTGAATTTGGAAAATACCCGGCGCGGTGGGGCTGTCGTTGATGCCGGTGCTGGCAGGCCAATCCCACTTTAGCTCGCCGTTTTCGAAGACGCGTGTACGTTGTTCACTGATGCTGACAACGATGCGTTTATCCGTAACTGGAGGCAGCGGCAGCATCTCATCTGGGGATGGAATGATGATTGTCTGCCCCGGAACCAAATTGGATACTTCAGGATTTGCTTGTTGTATCCAAGGATACGGGATGCCGTAGTTATAGCCAATCAGAGCCATGCTTTCGCCCGATTGCACAATATGTTCGCGCGGATGGTGGTAGATGCGGGTTACCACGGCCGTTTCGCCGCCACGCAAGCCATCAGCAACGGCCGTTGCCAACCCTGCAGCGTCCACAAAACGATCCTCTCCTAAGGCAAGTGCCTGTTGATCGATATATTCTACAACCATTTCTTCTTGTAAGGTCCAGGTGAAACCTTTTGGCTGCTCCGGCGCAAGCTGTACCGCAACCCATTTGCTCCACACCTCAGGGGTGAGTGACCATTGATGTGTCTCGTTTCTGACCGGATCAAACGCCTGGATTTGAACGGCCGTTGTCAACAACGTTTCGATCTCGCCAACTACCTCACTGACATCTGTTATGCCAGGCATGACGGGTTCCACCTGTAACGGCAACGTGCCTGTTTGCAAAAGTTGGGCTGGGTCTGCGCTGATTTGTGCCAGGGTTGCGGCGACATTCAAGAAACGGCCGTTTTGGGCCGGCACAGTCTGAACATTTCCGGCTGTGATGTTGATGTTGGCATCTTGGGGTGGTTGATCCATACTGCTGGCTAAATTTGTCAGGGTTGCCGTGGCAAGGGTTTCATCCCATGCCCAAACTGGGGCCAAATCGCCGGCGCCGCTAAGGAGCGCAGAGAGGGTTTGTGGGGAACGGCCGTAATCAATCGCATTATCAATTGTTGCTTGTGTATCAAGTTGGAATCCTAATTCAGCAGGTGAAATCGACCAGGTGTCGTCTGCAGTGGTTAGGGTGATGGTTTGAGCGTTCCAATGATTTTCAAGCTGTTCTGCGGCGGCTGCGGAGCTTTGCCAGGCTAAGGTTTGATCCAACACGCGCACGCCGGGCAATATGAAATCATTGCTGTAGAGCAGATAGCCGCCTATGGCCGTGACTGCACCAATAAGTCCTAGAAAAACCACAAAACAGCCCAGCAACATGAACAGGGACAGAAACGGCCGTTGTTTTTGTGCCTGAGCCTGAACCGGAACCCAGACAGTCTCCGGGAACTCTCCATTTATTATTTCTGCGTTTTTATCACTCATTAGACCTTAGACAACATTCGTAATTAATTTAGCGGTTTGAACCGAATGTTGCTTTGTGAAAGCGGTATCACATCAATTGACGACTATCGCTATCTATTGGTTCCAGTCTAAAACGATTAACAATCAAATTCAACCAGCTCTGATATAAAATCGGCATTGCAGAGGGAAATCGCAGAGAATAAAAAGAGAAAATAATCGAGGTATGCTGTGGCCGGTCTCCCGACCGCGCCACCACCCGGCACGGTCAGGAGACCGGCCGGAGCTATTACCCAAATTAATTTTTAATTTGCAAGTAGATTGGACAAATCTCACAAGTAAACTATTTTACTAGCCGTGCCAGTTCTGGCGGCAGTGGTCCCAAATTAATATCTGGATTTCTCTGCAGCAGTTCATTGGTCGAGGCATACGTTTGTAGACAAGGAATCACTTCACGTTTGTTGTCTGGACGTGCGCCAGGGTCATGAATTTCGCTAATATAACTATAGCCGCGATCATCGCTGCCCCAACCGACAAGACCATAATCTTTTGCATAGAAGTAACTTTCGATTGTGGGGCCACCCGGTGACAACAGCCAACCTAGCTCAACCACTTCTGACAAGGTAATGCCGCTCTCAAAGGTATAGGTTTCATGATACGCATCAAAACGCAGCCAACTGGGCTGAACGCCACTGTTAAAGATGCTGCAATTGGATTTGCGATAGAAAATAACGAGGGGTTGGCGATAGTAAATATCGCC
>CAYGMR010000045.1:6915-13418 GCA_964350725.1 uncultured Ardenticatenaceae bacterium
GCCCACTTGCCAATCGCGTGGACTCCAATCAGACCCATAGGCGTTATTTTCATACAAGGTGTAATAAAGCCCACTACCGGGGCTGGTGTCGGTGCCACGGAAAATAGAGGTCGAAGTATCCCATAACTCTTCCCATTCGGCAGAAATTTCATTGCCTTTGGTATGGTAAAAGCGGTTGGGGCCAAGCTGCGTTTGGTGGCGTGCTTGCGAACCACCACTATGCCGCACTTCGTAAATGGCACCGTCGCTGATCATGTAATCGGCCATATCATAGCTAGGGCTATTGGGATCCGGCGTCGCAGTTGGCGCAGGTGTTGCAGTTGGGGTGGGCGTCGGTGTTGGTGAGGGACCATGCGGGATGATCGGCAAGAAGAGCGCATGGGTGGGCAACGGCCGTTGCAACAAAAATCCATGCAGTTCACCGTCGATCAGACCCGTGCCAATAATCAAACCCACATCATTGATGCCCGTGGCAGAGGTTAACAATTCCCATGGCGAATCCTCTGGCAGCAAGGTGTTCAAATCTACAATGCTGTTATCTTCCCACAAAACCGCGCGTGTTTCATCATCCAGCTGCGATTGACCCACAATCACGCCAAGTGCATTTACAGCCAAAGCCGCGCTGGTCGCCGTTGGCGCTGGCTCTGACACTGCCAGCGTTCCCAAATCTTGCATCACGCCATCTTGCCAGACAAAGGCATGGCTGCTGATGTCATCTGTGAGTACGGCCGTTCCGACAACTTGACCGAGATCATTGATGTCATACGCCATGCTGCTTGTGCCACCAAGTGTGCCAACATCCATAAAAGTGGTGTCGGTATAGACGAAGGCGCGCTGTGTGCCGGATATATCTTCTAGGTAGCCGACGATTTGGTTGTGGTTGTTAACGGCCGTTGCCACCCCAACACTATCACTAAACGGCATCGTTTCTGTCAACGTATTCAACTGCCATTGCAAAAGCGCATTTTCCGTCGCAGTCATAGAGTGGCCAGCACTCAAGCCTGCGTCATTGATATCACGCGCCGTCGCCTGTGTATCACTGATCGTTTCAAGCGGGGTAACCATCTCATCAGCCCATAACAGCGGCAGATTTACAGCTATAGTTGCCGACAACTCTTCGCTGGTGGTCAAATAATCACCAACAATCAGGCCATCTTCGTTGATCGCATATGCATGAGAAGTCGATATGATGGTGTCTGTGGTCGCAGCCGGCAGTGTTAAGGGTGCCATAACACCTTCAAACCACACAAATGCATGCACGTCTACATCTACATCGCCTCCATCTGTTAAAGTAGATGAACCGACAATTTGACCAAGATTATTGATATCATTGGGAATGCTCATATCACCCCCAAGCGTGCCCAAGTCAACAATTGCAGCATCTGTCTTGCGGGGAAAATCGGCGCGAGCCACTTCCTGCAAACTAAGTGCCAAACCATAAACCAAAATCAAGCCCAACATAATGCTGGATACAATCAGAGTTATTTTTTTCATATGTACGTCCTTCCTCAAAGCGCTGTCACCATAATGCCACAATTTCTCCCAATCGACATCAATTTTTCACGGTGATTTGATGAATTTGTGAACAATCAAACCAAAGGATAAAATCACCCGCTCAAACTCAACGCATGTCAGGTTTCAAACACATATGTTATTTGAAACCTGACATGTTTAAATAGGCAGATAAACAATGCGCGATCTATTTTTACTCGACCCTGACATTACTTTCCTCAACCATGGCTCTTTTGGAGCCACACCAAAACCTGTTTTTGATAATTACCAAACTTGGCAGCGCCGCTTAGAGTGGCAACCCGTGCAATTTTTGATCAACGATTTGGCTGGTTACCTGGAAAATGCGCGTGCAGCTTTGGGGCAATTCATCCATGCTGACCCTGATGACATCGCTTACATTCCCAATGCGACCTTTGGCCTGAATGTTGTGGCACGCTCATTGGATTTAGGGCCGGGTGATGCGGTCCTAACGACAAACCACGAGTATGGTGCTTGTGAAAATGTGTGGCAGTTTCTGAGCCAAAAACGCGGCTTCCATATAGTCGCACAACCCATATCGCTGCCAGTAACAACAGCGGAAGCGATTGTTGAGCAGTTTTGGCAAGCAGTCACGCCGCAAACCAAAGTCATCTTCATCAGCCACATCACCTCATCGACAGCCCTGACTTTGCCTGTGGCTTTGATTTGCAAACGCGCACGGGCGGCGGGCATTCTCACCATCATCGATGGCTCCCACGCCTTGGGTCAAATTCCATTGGATATGGCAGCCTTGGAAGCCGATTTTTATTTCAGCAATGCGCATAAATGGTTATGTGCGCCCAAAGGCGCGGCATTTCTGTATGCACGCCGCGACAAACAGCCCTTGATTGAACCATTGGTAGTTGGCTGGGGTTGGGGTGAAAAGCGCACCTTCACGTTTGGCTCTGACTACTTAGACAGTTTGCAATGGTTGGGTACCAATGATCTATCGGCTTATCTCGCAGTCCCGGCGGCGATTCAATTTCAACAGGATCATGAGTGGACGGCCGTTCGCCAACAATGCCACCAACTTCTCCAACAAGCGCAACAACGGGTAGGTGACATTACCGGACTACAACCAATTTATCCAGAAAATCCCGCTGGGTTTTATCATCAGATGGCCAGCATCCCGCTACCGCAAATCAATGATTTAGCCGCACTAAAAAACTGTTTATTGACGGACTATCGAATTGAAGTACCATTGGTTGCGTGGAACGGCCGTCACTTCATCCGCATCTCAGTGCAAGCATACAACACCCAGGCCGACATCGACCATTTAGTTAATGCCCTCAAACAGCTTCTTCCAACCCATAGCAAATCAGGGTAAAACACTTTTGCAGTCCAATAGGCTATAATAAACATTATCGTTTTAGTTTTATGTTAAATAATAGGACACAGATTTTCACGGATTTGACGGATTTTCAATGATTTTTATCCGCATTTATCCGTTAAATCAGTTTTTATCTGCGTTCCATTTCTATTTCCGATATTGTCTAATGGCTATAACAAATTCGGGAAGGCACGAATTCGTTTTTTCCTAAATTCGTTGTAGTCATCACAGCATCAACCTAACTTGAACCTACCAAAAATTATGAATGTAAAAAATGCACCACCATCATTTCACGTCCTCGGCAAACCAACCGGCGCGATTTGCAACTTAGATTGTAAATATTGTTTCTTTTTGAGCAAAGAGATGCTGTATCCTGGCAGCCGCTTTCGCATGGCCGACGATTTGTTGGAAACCTACATCAAACAGTTAATCGAATCGCAGCGGGTGCAGGAGGTCAATATCGCCTGGCAAGGTGGCGAACCCACCTTAATGGGCCTCGACTTTTTCAAACGCACGGTTGAATTGGCTGATAAGTATAAAAAGCCGGGCCAAAATATCCTGCATACGATGCAAACCAACGGCACAAAACTAGATGATGAATGGTGTGCCTTCTTTAAGGAACATGATTTTCTAATCGGTCTCAGTGTTGATGGCCCCAAAGAAATCCATGACACCTACCGTGTCAACAAAGGGGGCGCGGGCAGCTTTGATCAGGTGATGCGTGGTCTGGATTTTTTGAAGAAACATGGCGTGGAATTCAATATTCTTTGCACCGTCCATGCCGCCAATGCCGAACATCCTCTTGAACTATATCGCTTTTTCCGTGATGAATTGGGTGCTAATTTCATCCAGTTTATTCCGATCATTGAGCGCGTCAATGAGGCACTTTTGCCGCTGGCAAATGTGGGTTGGAGTGAACGCGATGGCGGCGAACGGCCGTTATATTTACAAACCGGGAATCTGGTCACAAAACGGTCGGTAGGTCGTGGCCAATACGGCCGTTTCCTGAACACAATCTTCGATGAATGGATCCAACGTGATGTCGGCACCATCTATGTGCAGCTTTTTGATGTGACCTTGGGCAGTTGGATGAACCAACATTCGTTATGTGTCTTCTCCCCAACCTGTGGCAATGCGCTGGCTCTTGAACACAATGGCGATTTATATGCGTGTGACCATTATGTGGAGCCAGATTATTTGCTGGGCAATATCCAGGAAACCCACATGATCGAATTGGTGGCCTCAGAACAGCAGCGCAAATTTGGCCGTGACAAGCTAGATACCCTGCCCCAATATTGCCTCGATTGTGAAGTCCGATTTGCCTGCCATGGTGGCTGCCCCAAAAACCGTTTTACGCATACCCCCGATGGTGAACCTGGCTTAAATTATCTTTGCCCCAGCTACAAACTGTTTTTCACGCATGTCGCCAAACCAATGGGCATCATGGCCAATCTACTGCGCCAACAACGCGCCCCCGCCGAAATCATGAAACTTTATGCGCATGGAGATGCGCCACAAGCACCTGTGTCCGCAGACATTGATTTTTCACAAACCGGCCGTAATGAACCTTGTCCATGTGGCAGTGGTAAAAAATTCAAAAACTGCCACGGCCGTCGCTGATAGGAATCAATCCTTTGCAGCGATAGCAAATTGGATGACCCCGTAACGGCCGTTTATCAGCCAATCGGGATCATCCTGTCGCAATTGCATAACTTTCTCAGCCTGCAAACCAACAACAACTTCCGATTTGAGTGTGCGCAAAGCCAGCCAGGGTGCTGGCACATAGGTCATAATGCCAGCAAATGGGGTCGTGGGCGGCCAATGCAAGTCGCCCACCATACGCCGGTAATTGGCATCCCCCTTGCTAATTATCAGGGATGGGCTGCTCAAATCTGCGCGTAAATCAGTCGGCATTTCCCACATGGCTAACGGTGAAGTCCAAAAAGGATGGGCTTGCAGCTGTAGACGGCCGTTTGCCAAATGATCCGCCAGCCGGTTGCCCCAGGCAGCGGTTGCGGCATGTTCCGTATGCGACAAAAATGCAATCGTTTGTTCCACATTTAAGATCGTCGCATCAGACACAAAGGTCGGATGAATCTTTAGGTTCAAAACAACCTTTTCTGCCCCATCGCTGCTCAGCAAATAATCTGCCAGCGCTAAATCACATACCAATTCAAATCCCGCATTATCAACAATAAAATCAAGGCGCGGAGCTGGCCAAGAATAGATATAATCAATGACTCCCCTACTGTCATCGGCAAGTAGAAAAGCTTGTGCTTGATCAAAATCTTGATGGGCTGGCTGCTCACTTTCTTCAGCAGGCCAGAGACTTAAATCAGCCTGATTGCCCCATAAATCAATGGTCAACAAAGTCGCCAATGTGTCCGCCTGCCAGCCTGCGGCTAACCAATCTTGTAGTTGTGTGCCCAAAGCGTAGATCGCGAAACGGGTTGTTTCAAGTCCCTCGCTTTTTTGATGCGCAAAGGGGTCAATGCCAGTTTGGAAATAATCAACAGCCTCAATTATGCGCCGGTAAAAGTAGGTTTCGGTGAAAAACCAGGGAGGATTGAGCCAGTTTTGGCCGCGATACGGCCGTATGCATGCATTCCAAGCCGCCACATCCGGGCTATCATCTTGCAGCAAACGGATAGGCGCATCAGGAATATCAGCAATCAACGCTTCAATGCGCGTTTGAATGTCTGCGGGAAACTCGTTTTCTTGCAAGGTACGTCGTGCAATCTCAGGCAAACGTTGTCGAATCGTGCTGTTGCCCCAACTGCCAGGTTCATTACCGCGCATCGGTGCGGGTAACGCATAGATTGGTTCTTTCATAAATATTCCTATCCCATCCGCTGTTTTACCAGGCCGCAACGACCTGCCGCAAAATAGCCAGTTCGCCAATATGGTACGCATTATGGTCGGCCACAACATTGATTTCGCGCAAGACAGAATAGCCTGGTGCATGGGGCAGATCGGCAGTCAGGTCAACGGCCGTATCGGTCACAATCGCCGCCAGTTCCGCTTGATCCGCTCGAAAAGCCGCGATACTCTCCTGCCAGCCATCCAAATCCGTCTCAGCATCAGGGGCAGGCCAATAATCATCAGGGAATTTGAGCGATTTATAGTTTGGATTACGCATAAAATCGAGGATATCCCATTGAGCGATACGTAAGTGTTCGACCAACTGCCAGAATGAATAGGTCACATTCGGTGGACGTGTATTGATTAAGGCAGGGGGAAAATTAGCCACGGCATCATCAAAACTCATGTGGGCATTACGGCCGTTTAGTAATTGCAATAATTGTTCGCGTAATTTACTGTCAGACATAGGGTCTCTCCAAAATTCAGGTATAAAACTATTTTAGTGTAGAATCAGGTGACAGCCAAAGCTAACAGCTGATACCTGACTTGATCATGGGAGGTCATTTTCAAATGTATCGTACTAAGTTCTTTTTTCTGGCATTTCTAGCCAGTCTGACATTATTCTTGCTAGCACCCATAACACATACATCTGCACAAGAAAATGTGCCCAAACCCGTTGAACTGCAACAAATGATTGAAAATGCGACGGACGGGAGTGATACGGCCGTTGCCACCTGCCCCGCGCCAACCACACAAGCCCTCCTGGCTGGCGATAGTTGGG
>CAYGMR010000045.1:13428-16818 GCA_964350725.1 uncultured Ardenticatenaceae bacterium
ACGACGGCTCACACAACGACATCTTCGACAAGTTTGGTCATGCCGACAAAGAGATGCTCAGCCGCTCGTTGGATGAAGACCCCGGGCCAGGTTACGGCGGTCCTGAATACGCCATCTCCGGCAGTGAAGCGCTGCATTGGGCCAATACCGGCAGCTATCCCTGGATCGCCAATATGACCGCTGATTTGGCTGCCAATCCCACAATCGATACTGTTGTCTTGAGCATCGACGGCAATGATGTGTTGGCTGGCAAACCGGATGGCGGCTGGTACAAAGATATGGATTTAGATGTCCCCGGTGCCGAAGATGCCCTCTTTGACCGCATCGAAGATGACACCTTTGCCGTCATCAATGCGATTCATGCTGTGCGCCCAGATATCGAAGTCATCATCAGCAGTTATGATTACCCCAATTTCAATGTTGGTTTTTGGTGTTTCGTCTATGCTTGTCCTAAACGGGAGGATTTAAGTCGTGACCCCGCTAATGATCTGATCACCGACATCGAATTAAACGCGATGATGGTCAATGTTGAACAGCGGCGCATCGCTTGGACAAATAGTGACAGCCGTTTATTCTTTGATAATTCAATTGGCTTGATGCATTATTATTATGGCGACGGGGTTAACGCCCCTGGAACACTCCCTTATCCCGGCGCAACTCCGCCAGATTACCAGCCTTTTCCTGGCGGCAACCCGCAGCGGCCGACCCTGCGCGACAATTTCCGCCTCTATTCTGGCTTCATTGATGCCGACCCGATCCATCTGGATTATGATGGCTTCCAATACAAGATCAGCAACCAGACAATGACCTATTTCTTCCCCAAATTTCGTGGCACGCCCACACAAACTTTCTTTTCACAAGGTGGCAGCAATGATGGCTGGAGTGATGGCACTAATTTTGGTATGGATTCAGTTTATGTGGGATATGCGGGCGGCAACGGCCGTTCCGGCATTGTTTCCGTTGACACATCCGCACTGCCCGATAATGCCATCGTCACCAATGCCAGCCTATATGTGATGCGCGACAGCGGCTCAGGCACAAGTCCCTTCCAAAGCGGTGCGCTCGGTACACCCAGCCTGGACATCGCCACAGGCAGCTTTGGCGCCCCCGCAGTCGAAGCAACAGATGATACGGCCGCTGCCGATGTCACCGATGCTGGTTGTTTCAACGGCACAGCTCGCCAAAATAATTATGCTGTACGCATGGATTTGACGGAACAAGGGTTAACGGCCGTTAATCCTGCTGGCCTAACCCAATTTCGTCTGAGTTTCCCCAATCCACCGGCATCTGGCAATCCTGCCGTCTGGTTTAATGATGGCGATAGCGCCTTGCGCAGCGGTGATGATCGCCTCGTCTGGCAAATCAAAAAGTTTGTTGAACGCATGCCAGATGGCCGCCTCGTTGAGGTCGAACGGGCGGTTTTAGCCATCGAACATCAAGGGTTAGCCGAATATATGGGTTCGCCACGGCCGTTTCTGGACGTCACCTACTGCACACCACCGCAAGACATCAATCAGGTGACCATCGACCAAGATAATAATGATGTTGTACTCACTTGGGATAGCGCAATCGACGCCCAAGTTTATGATGTCTGGCAAAGCGACAGCGACCCCTATTTAGTGCCTGGGCTAGATTGTGAGAGTGATGGGATGTGTACGGCCGTTGCCACCACAAATTACACAGACAGCGATGTCCTCGGCAGCGCCCCCCACGCAATTTATTACACCATCACCCCACGCAACGATTGTGGCGGCAGTGCCACCGGCGCAGCGACTTCACCTATGGGTGCTTTCAGTTTCGTTATCGAAGCGGGGAGTTGATTTATTTCGGCCACGGATTTTCACGGATTAACACGGATATGATGCCAAGTTCTATTAAATCCGTGTGCATCCGTGAAAATCCGTGGCAAAAGACTAGCCAACTATCAATCGAATACCCAGGACAACCAGGATAACGAGGACGATTTTGCGGAAGAGATCGGGGTTGATACGGCCGTCTAAGCTAAAGCCAGCCAGCAAACCCAACACCATGCCAGGAATTGCGTAAAGAAAGTTTTGTCCGACAACGGCCGTGTAATTACCGCTGAACGCATGGGATAAAATCACAGTGATACTGCTAAAAACAAAAAAGCCTTGCAAATTACCTTTGAATTCATGCGGGGGCCAACGACGGCAGTTGCCGTAGATAATCACTGGCGGGCCACTCGTGTTATACGCACCGCCCAAAATGCCAGCCACAAAACCAAAACCATATGCCCACGCATTATTGGCCAAAGACGGCAAACGTGGGCTGAACAGCGCATACAACGCATACGCCACCAAAATCACACCCAACGCCCTGGTAACAATCGCAGCATCAACCTGGCTCAACAAAAATATCCCCAACGGAATGCCCACTAAGGCCGCCGCCACCAAACGTACCACTGTGCGAATCTGCAACGCCTCCCGATAACGCAGCAGCACAAATATTTCGGATATAAAGGCCACAATTGCAACCAGCGGCGCTGCAATTTGAATGCCCAACAATTCAACGAGCAGTGGCATCGACACCAACCCCAGACCAAAACCAACGCTGCTCTGCACAAAAACAGCCAAAAAAATAATCAATGTCACCAGCATGAACACATCCCTTAACAGCAATTTCAAAGGGAGGAAGTGTAGCAGGTTTGTTTGAAAATGGGATGTTTCGGTGACATTTGAGCATATACGAGCCAATCACCTTTACATTCTTATGATCATGAGCTTTGTCATTACAAAAAGCGTTAAAAGTCACTTGTGTTTTGACTTCCGTGTTTACTATCATATTATTGGTGCTTGCGTTAGCTTGAAGAATATGTCATTTTTTCTAAAACCTTACGGAGGGGGAGTCTCTTTTGAATAAATCCCTAAAACCACAAACACACTATTGGTAATTGAATTTATCTTCCATCAAAACGCCCTAAACCTACGATTTTAAAAGGGAGGCATGCTTAAATGTCCAAAAAATATGTGCTTGCACTTGTTCCAGTAATGTTATGTTTACTCTTTTCCATCACCTACGTATCAGCTCAGGATCAACCGTTTATAATCAAACAAAAAAATAACTACGTACCCAATGCGGATTGGGAAGAAGTCGGTATTGGGTCTGCGACTGGCGGGGGGATTAGTAATAATACTGGTGATTCCAAATGGCCTACTATAGACATAAACAATTCTTTCTTTAACATTTATGACCATATTTATATAAGCTGGAGCGACAATACAAGTGGGGTTAATCAAATTTATGTTTTAGGCAGAAACGGAACAGATTGGTCTGAGGTAGGAGCAGATTCTGCCACAGGGGGAGGGATTAGTAATAGTCCGGGAGAATCCTTAGCGCCTGATATTCATTCAATTTATCTCCATTGTTTCG
>CAYGMR010000045.1:16828-17729 GCA_964350725.1 uncultured Ardenticatenaceae bacterium
CTAGACCCTTATATAGGTGTTATTTGGCGTGATTCGACTAATGGTAACATGGAAACTTATTCTTCGATAGGTGATTGGTGGTCGATGTGGCCTGAAGTAATTTATGATGGTGGATTGAGCAATCAACAGGGAAGTTCTTTGAGTTTTCCTTCTGGAAAATATTCTTATTCCAGTTGTATACAACCTATTTTTCCTTATGCGGTCTGGAATGAAACAAATGGAAATAATCAGGAAATGTATACGTCTTATAGTGGGAATGTTACCAACTTGAGCAATAACGATGGTGATTCATGGAGTCCTAGTTTATCAGGAAACATTGTAGCCTGGCATGACCATACTTATGATGAAAATGCAGCTGAAATATACATTCGCACATTTGCAGGAGAAGAAGTTGGGTCAAATTCGGCCAGCGGTGGTGGAATCAGTAATACACCTGGACAATCTAGTTCTCCACATTTGGCAAGTTATGCTGATAATTTGTATGTGGCTTGGGAGGATAACACAAATGGTGATTATGAAATCTATGTGCGTCATTGGAATGGGTATCAGTGGCATGAATTAGGTGTTGGGGCTGCATCTGGTGGTGGTATAAGCAATAACGCCGGTGAATCCTTCAGACCACGTATCGCACTCGATCCTGACGGCCTGCCCTATGTTGCCTGGTTTGATGACAGTTCCGGCAATTATGAAATATATGTGCGCCGGTGGAATGGACTTACCTGGGAGGAGGTAAGCCCTGGCTCGGCATCAGGTGGTGGCATTAGTGATAATATTGGTACATCTGGCTATCTTGATTTTGCAATTGATCCGAATAGCATTCCTTATGTGGTTTGGGACGATGATACAAATGGCAATCAGGAGATTTATGTACGGCGCTATTCGGGAACCCCAATCCATTTTT
>CAYGMR010000046.1:0-1481 GCA_964350725.1 uncultured Ardenticatenaceae bacterium
TCTGCTGCCGAAGATTCAGAGGGAATCCAGGTTGACGGTACATCAGTTCGCGGCAGTATGGCCATTGGCAGTTTATTGCGACACTCTGATGAGGAGGAGGGGCTCAAAAATAACAGATTGGCTCGATGGCTAGGTAATGCAATGACCCTCATGTACCATGGTTTTCTAGACGACACGCTTTTTCCTGATTTAACCGATGAAGAGCGGCGTGCAGCAACTGGTTCATTTAGTATTCAGGGCAACACACAGGATACTGCCTATGCGCCAGGGCATTTTGCGTTTGAACGTTGGCAGCTTGGTTGGCTGGATGACGAACAAATTTTCTGCCAGACGGAGGGCGAAGAAACAACAGAACTTGCGGCCATCGAGCAGGTGGGCGGCATGAAAGCTGTCATAATACCGATTTGTGAGCGAACTGCACTTGTGGTGGAAAGCCGCAGAGCGACAGGTGTTGATCAAGATTTGATTAAAGAAGGTGCATTGGTTTACACCGTTGACACTTCTATCGAGCCAGGTGGCGCACCAATCAGGGTGCTGCCGACAATTGAGAATGATCTGATGCGGGATCAATCTCCGCTAGCTCAGGGCGAGTCCTTTACCTACCAGAACATTACGGTTACCAATATGGAACAACGATCGGATGGTGACAACGTGCGCGTGAACATTGCCGGCCCCATCCAATGCCCGCAGGCAGTCGCCGGACAGTCTGGCGGATCTTCTACACAACCGGCTGCGGGTGGGCAGTGTGTCCCGCTGCCTGTGCAGGTTCCCCAGTGCAGCACAGACACTATCCCGGCACCCAGCCAGGCTGATGTGATGGTGCGTTTTGTTAACAGGACAGATTTTGAAGGTATTGGCTTTTGGCAAGACGAGAGCCAGTCCCCTGCCGCTTTTCAAGAATACTTCCGTGTTCCTAGTACTGAGAGGTATGATCAGGAAACGTTTGAGGGAGACAGGTGGGTTGTGCGGGAACCGGGCGGCGCTACGCTGCTGGAGTATACCGCCTCTGCCGATCAGAAACAGTGTGTTGTTGTGGAACGGCCGACTGGCACCCTGTGGCTCGATTTCGTCAACAACAGTGGCGTACCGGGCATTGGCTTCTTGATTCGTGCCGATGGGACGCGACTGGAGTATTTCCGCGTTGGTATTGATGGCACAACTGGTATCTGGACGGCCGCAGGTGACGTTTGGGGTGTTATGGACAGCTGTGGCAATGTGCTGTTGGAATACACCGCCACCACCGCAAACCCACAGCAGGCGCTGATTCCGCTGTTTGTTCTTCCGGATGTGCCTACGAACACACCTGTGCCTGCCAGTACGGCTGCGCCAACCAATACACCAGCACCCGGTAATACGGCCGTTCCGACCAATACGCCAGCGCCCGTCGTGCCAACCAACACACCTGTGCCTGCGGCTACGGCCGTGCCAACAGTGGCTGCGACAAATACACCCCCACCAGTTCCAACCAATACGGCCGTGCC
>CAYGMR010000046.1:1581-6738 GCA_964350725.1 uncultured Ardenticatenaceae bacterium
CGTATTCGATAACACAAGCCAACCAACCAGACCCCACCTTAACGGTGACAAATAATACGGCCGAAGCGTATACGATTTGTAATTCAGGCGGATGCGGTCTGCTGTATCCGGGAGACTCCAGCTCACCCATACCTACTTTTGCCGGCGATGCCTGGACCTTCACCGGTGAAGACAGTAGTACTGTTCAGAGCTATACCGCTACAGGCGCGGCTAACCAAACGTATTCGATTAACTAAGTAAGCGATTCATCTAGACGGAGGACGTGCAACCTTTGGTTGCCGACGAAGGACGGAAGACGAAGGTCAGAAATATCGGTCTTTCGTCTTCTGTCCTCCGTCAAAGTGCTAAGTTATTAATAAGCAGTTACTATGATAAATTCTAACCGTTTTAACGGATTTTTATTTTAGCCACGCATTTGAATGCGTGGTATTTAGGATAAAGCGTTATGACAAATCCCACAACTGTAGGTCGTTATGTAATTAAAGAAGAATTAGGCCAGGGCGGCATGGCGACGGTGTTCCTGGCGTTTGATCCACGATTTGAGCGTGAAGTGGCTATAAAAGTACTGCCGCATGCTTTTTTGCATGATCCTGCTTTTCGCCAGCGTTTTGAACGCGAAGCGAAAACGATTGCTGGACTGGAACACAAAGCGATAGTACCCGTCTATGATTTTGGCGAACACGAAGGCCAGCCATATCTGGTTATGCGCCATATGGCCGGTGGTTCGCTGATTGATCGGTTGCGGCAAGGTCCCATATCTCTGGAAGAGACAGCACGGATTATCAGCCGCCTTGCCTCAGCTTTGGATAAGGCGCACAAAGCTGGCATTGTCCACCGCGACCTGAAGCCCGGCAACATTCTCTTTGATCAGTCCGGCGATGCCTATCTAGCGGACTTTGGCATTGCCAAGCTGTTGGAGCAGACAGCATCACTTACTGGCACAGGCAGTGTCATCGGCACGCCTGCCTACATGAGTCCAGAACAGGCAAAAGGAGTGGGGGATATCGACGGCCGTAGCGACATTTACGCTTTGGGTGCCATCCTCTTTGAGATGCTGACTGGCAAGCTGCCCTATGATTCCGACACACCAATGGGTCTGGTTGTCAAACACATCATGGAACCAGTGCCCCGCATCCGCGATTCTAACCCTGATTTGCCGCAGGGGGTCGAGGGAGTCATTGTGCGTTCGATGGCTAAAGAGCGCGAGCAACGCTACCAAACAACCAGCCAAATGGCGCATGAACTGAATAAAGTCGACACTTCCGCAGCTGAACCGAGGGCTGCAGCCATGGCTGCAACGGTTGTTGAGCCAATACCTGCGCCCCCACCCGCAGCCTATCAGCCAACGGTTGTTCAGCAGCAGAAGCCGACAGCGAGTGCCGCCACTGTCGTGGAGCGTTATGAGGAACCGGTTATTCCACCACCGGCGGCTGAGACACCTTCTACGGCCGTTGCGCCCACTGCTAAGCGGTCGCGCAGCCGGGTCTGGTTGTGGGGAATAGTGATTGTTTTGCTGTTAGCGTTGCTTTTTGTTGGTGGCCGTTTTCTGCTAGGTGACGGTGGTGATACTACACCTACGATGGCCGAGGCCACGACCGTGGACACGCCAGGTGCAGCACCCGAAATGGCAGCCGCTGTGAATGCAGGTTTGTCCCCGCAATGTACTGATGTTCCGTCACCAACGCAGGCGGATGTGCTGGTTCGCTTCGTCAACGAGAGTGGTTTTGAAGGCGCTGGGTTGTGGCAAGACAATTCGCAATCACCCGCACAACTCCTTGAATATTTCCGAGTGGTTGATGGGGAGACATATGATCAGGAGACCTTTGCTGGTGACAAGTGGGTTGTACAGGAGCCGTCTGGTGGTACTTTATTGGAATACACCGCTTCCAACAATAAGCAGCAGTGTGTGTTGATTAAACGGCCGTTGGGCAGCTTGTGGCTCGCGTTCGTCAATGAAAGTGGTGTTCCTGCGCTTGGTTATCTGGTGGGCGGGGACGGAACAGAAGAGGCATATTTCCAGGTTGGTGCTGGCGCAGTAACTGGTCTGTGGACTGCTAACGGTAACATATGGCATGTCCGTGACGGTAATGGCAATCTTTTGTTAGAATATTCATCTACAGGTGAAAACGAGCAGCAAGTTGTGATTCCCGCTTTATCTCAAAACTAAGGTAACTCATGTTGATAAACCCATTATAGAGCAATAAAAAAGGATGGAGGGCGAACTGGCGGTCGCCCTCCGTGGCGGAATTGGGTTTATGGGTTAATGAATGTAGGCCAAAAAACAGTCAGTTAGCAGACGTGAGCAATAGCACGCGGATTGACACTGATTAAAGAGATTAACGCGGATTTTTGGGGTTTTAACGGCGAAAATCCGCGTTTTCTGCGTACTATTGAACAATTCACCGTCAATGCCTAACGCCGTTTGCGTAAGAATGCGGGCAGATCCAAATTATTTGGCGGATATTGGTCTACGGCCGTACGTGTTTGTGGCGCTGAACTAGCTTGCATATTGCTGCTCATGGAGACAGTTTCGCGTTTGGGTTGGGCGGGACGTGGCTGCGATGTTGTTTGCCGGTTTTGATTGGCAGAACGTGTCATCGAACGAATCATCGGCGTTGTGTGTTCAAAACCAGTGGCGATAACCGTGATGCGTATTTTGTCAGCCATATTTTCATCAATAACCGCGCCAAAAATCATATTGACATCGGGATGGGCAGTTTCGCGAATGACGGTCGCAGCTTGATTGATTTCGTATAGACTCATATCCTCTCCGCCGGTGATGTTGAAGAGAATGCCTTGTGCGCCGTCGATGGTGACATCTAACAGCGGGCTGGCTAGCGCTTGTTCGGCCGCTTTTAAGGCGCGATCTTCGCCTTCACCATGTCCCACAGCCATTAAGGCCGCGCCACCTAACGACATGATCGTTTTGACATCGGCGAAATCCAGGTTGATGAGACCGGGTACAGTGATCAGTTCGCTGATGCCTTTGATGCCTTGGCGTAAGACATCATCAGCTAGGCGGAAGGAATCCATCAGCGCGATGCGCTTATCGGCCGTTTCTAACAAACGATCATTGGGAATCACGATTAACGTGTCCACATGCTCTTTGAGATGTTCGATACCCGCTTCAGCGATGCGTGAACGCTGTGTGCCTTCGAAGGTAAACGGCCGTGTTACCACACCAATTGTCAAAGCCCCAGATTCACGCGCCAGACGGGCGACCGTCGGCGAAGCACCTGTGCCTGTGCCACCACCCATGCCAGCCGTTACAAACACCATATCAGAGCCACGCAGCATTTGGGCGATTTCTTCTTCAGATTCTGAGGCCGCTTTTGTGCCGACCTCCGGATCACCACCCGAACCGAGACCGCGTGTCGTGCGCTCACCGATGATGATGCGCTGGCGGGCGCTGTTGCCCATCAATGCTTGTTGGTCGGTATTGATCGCAATAAAATCAACCCCTTCAATTTTCTCATCAATCATGCGGTTGACAGCATTATTGCCGCCGCCCCCCACACCAACAACCCGGATCAACGCGGAACTTTCAGTTTCCGGCATTCTTTGGCTGTTTTTTGGTTGGACATCTCTTGTTGTATTCATAATTTATACCCCTTAGATACATACCCTCTGACGATATGAGCGTGGGTGAGGCAGATGGGAGATGCTGTATGGATGAATTTCATACGCCCTTCCCACCTGTCTCACGCCTACAATTATTCGGGCAATAAGGCCCGCAAAATATTACTAAATCGAACCCGACCGAATTTACGACTCGGTCGTGATGTAAGTGGACGGTAAGCATTGTAGCCAGAAATCATCCAGCGCAATAAACCGACACTGGTAGCGTAGGCCGGACTGTTTAGTCTGTCGACCAACCCCAATAGATTAACAGGTGTACCAACACGTGCAGGCATATTTAACACACGTTCGGCGACCGTTGTGATGCCATTTAACTGCGCAGCACCCCCCGTCAAAACAATACCGGCAGTTAATAAACCATCGTAACCAGAATTTTTTATCTCCTTCAAAATCAATTGGAAAATTTCCTCAATGCGGGCTTCAATCACATAAGCTAAATCTTGTTGGCCAACCTGGATTTTTTCGCCGCCAAAAGGTTCGACAGTAAAGACCGTGTCAGCGTCAATTTCTTCTGGCCGACAATCGCCATGTTGGATTTTGATCTTTTCGGCAACTTCATACGGCGCACGTAGGCCGATGGCGATGTCATTGGTGACGTGGTAGCCACCGACAGCCAACACTTTTGTGTGCCAAACTGACCCTTGTCGATAAATGGCGATGTCGGTTGTGCCCCCGCCGATGTCGGCGACAATCACATCCATTTCACGTTCATTTTTCGATAAGACTGCCTCGGCAGAAGCCAATACATTGAGCACAAACGCTTCGGCACTCACATCAACATTGGCGGCACATTGACCTAAATTAAGGAGGGCGGGCGAAGAGCCAGTTACAATATGGGCTTCAACTTCCAGTTTGTAGGCATGCATACCAATAGGATTACGCACCCCTTTTTGATCATCGACCTGGTATTCACGCGGAATGACATGCACGATTTCGCGGTTGTGGGGGATGGGGATGTTTTGGGCGGCTGCCAGGGCGTATTCGACATCGGTCATGTTAATGCCTTTGCTGTCACGGCCGATCGCGGTGACGCCGCGTGTATTCAAGCAGCTAATATGCTCACCGGCCATGCTGACGAGTGCTTCGCGCAAATCATAGCCCGATGTTTGTTCGGCTAATTCGACTGCCTTCGCGACGGCAACGGAAGCTTCTTGCACATCGACAACCATACCCTTGCGCATACCGCGTGAGGGGGTGACACCGAGGCCAATAATTTGTAATTGTTCGTCGCGAACTTCGCCCACGACTGCGCAAACTTTTGTTGTGCCTATGTCTAGTCCAAAGATAATGTCTGCCATAAGATTTTTGTGTTTAGACCCTTAGGTTTTCAAAACCCTATGGGTCTGGTACTTGCTCAATACCTTGATTTATAAAACGGATTTTCCTGATTGCTAACGCTGATGTAGACAGGTTGAATGCCTTGGTTGAGTAAATGGGCGACGATATTGTCGTAAAGCACCAATTTTTGATGCATATCGGTGCCTGTGCCGAAATAAACGCGCCAGCCACGGTCGTCTA
>CAYGMR010000046.1:6748-17710 GCA_964350725.1 uncultured Ardenticatenaceae bacterium
GCCGAAAGGACGGTAATAAAGTTCTGAGATTTCAGGGCGTAGTTGATGTAAATTGAGTGCGCCTTCCAAGACTTCTGCTGGTACATAGGACAGACTGGTGGGCAATTTGTCTGCATCATCTATGTGCAGCGCACGGGTTGGGAATGGTTTCGGTGTTGGGATGGGGGTGGCAACGGCCGTTTCTTCTGTTTCTTCTGTCGCGATTTCTTCGCCTTCGGCTGCTAGCGGTTCTTCAACAACGGCCGTTTCCAAATCTAACTCGCCGTCCATCTCTGAAATAATGCGTACCATACCAGCCGTGGCACTGCGCGCGGGCACTAAACGGCCGTTTTTTGTGATCCAGTAATCTTGTCCAGCTTCTTGCCACACTGCAATCGGCGATTCTTCCCCAATCCGAATAGAAACCTGGTTAGGAAATTGCAAGGTAACTGTGGATGAAATCACACCCGATATTTCGGTAATCGCTTCAGCCGCCGACACAGGATCGGCCGCAAAAATATGACTGCCAGCAAGTTTGCTGGCCGCCACGACCTCTTCCGGCGGCACTGTTAACGTGCCCTCGACAGGGATATAAGTCAGGTAATATTCATCAGCCTGGGCAATCAAATACAACGCATAAATTGTGACGGCTAAGAGCGCCAGACTGAGCCAACGTGCATTAAACACAAAGCGCCTGACAAGATTCAAGCTCTTTTTCAAGCTCTCCGTGCGCCGTTTGCGCTGCCGTTTGCGTGCCGTTTTAGGCTGGGCATTCACCTTCGGCATGTGCATGGTCGCAGAAGACCGGATGCGGCGCATTTTGGGTTGTTTGCGTAGACGTTTGCGTTGTTGTTTATCTGCCATCAATTTGTCCGTATTGTTTTTGCCACGGATTATCATGGATTTCCACGGATTCTAATCTGTGTGCATCTGTGTTAATAAGTGGCCGACAATTTATCCTTCAAATGTTGTTGTTAGTCCTTGTTTTACCTTGTAGCGTTCTAGTGCCAGGTCGATTAATCTATCTAGTAATTGTGTGTAACTTAGGCCGCTGGCTTCCCACAATTTGGGATACATCGAGATGCGTGTGAAGCCGGGGATGGTGTTGATTTCGTTGAGATATAAACGGCCGTTGTCCCGATCCAACAACAAATCCACGCGACCTAAACCGCCACAATCTATTGCTTTATACGCCCGAATCGCCAAAGCGCGTACTTCATCCGACATTTCAGCACTTATCGCTGCCGGAATCAACAGCTCTGATTCATCTTCAGAACCAGGTTTAGCGGCATATTTGGCCACATAATCATAAAAATCACGGCGCGGTCGAATTTCACCCACGATGCTGGCTTCTGGCTGTTCATTGCCGAGAACAGCGACCTCCAGTTCACGCGCATCAATGCCTTGTTCGATGACCACGCGCCGGTCATAGCGTGCAGCCGCATCCATGCCCGCTGCCAATTCGGCTCGATTGCTGCATTTGGCAATACCGACGCTGGAGCCGAGATTGGCTGGTTTGGTGAAAACCGGATAGCTGAGTTTGGCTTCGATCTCATCCAGGATTTGTGGCTGTCGCCTGGCCCAATCCAAACTAGTAAAGTAAAGCCAGGGCAAGACAGGCAAATCATTGGCGACCATCACATATTTGAAAATCGCCTTGTCCATGCCCACCGCTGAACCCACCACACCTGCTCCCACATAGGGCAGCCCGGCTAATTCTAACAGCCCTTGTACCGTGCCATCTTCGCCATAAGTGCCATGCAATACCGGGATAATGACATCTAATTCTGTCACCACTGATAAGCTGGCTGGCTGCATGTCCATCACCTCAACCTGCATCAAAGCGGATGCTTGGGGATCAGGCAAGAGTGCCGCGCTGTGTATGTCTGCTGCACCTGTACTCAAAGCGGCGGCAACTTCGCCGGTAATCCAACTGCCATCTTTGCTGATGCCGATGGGCGTCACTTCGTATTTATTTGGATCGAGTGCAGCCATCACAGATTGTGCCGACATTAGCGAAACTTCATGTTCACCGGACCGACCGCCAAAAATGACACCGACTCTTATTTTTTCTTTAGTGTTCATCAAAATCCCAATTTCCGATTAGTTCTACTTCTAAATCCATTTCAACCCCGAACTGCTCACGAACCGAGTTCCATGCTTCGGCGATGAGATCACGAATATCTTGAGCTTGGGCATCACCATCACTCACAAAAAAATTGGCATGTTTTTCTGATATGCGTGCGTTGCCAACTTGGTATCCTTTCAGACCCGCGGTTTCAATCAAATAACCAGCATAGTAATTTTCTGGGTTTTTGAACATTGAACCCATGGATGCGCCACCGGGTTGGCTTTGTTTGCGTTTGGCGTTAAAGCCATCGGCGCGTGCTGTCAGAATTTCGACTGGTGCGGGTTTGAGCTTGAATTCAGCTGTCAAAACCACGCGCCGTGTGCGGATTTTCTCCTGGTCGCGTTTGAGATCACTGGTGCGATAGGCATAGGCCATTTTTTCGTTGCTGTAGACACGCACACCGCGCCCCGGCTCCCAGACGGTCGCGGCTTGTAAGATGGCTTGAATATCACCACCATGTGCACCAGCATTGCCAACAACCGCACCGCCGACAGTGCCAGGGATGCCAACGGCCCATTCCAACCCACCCAAGCCTTTGCCGATGCATTGGCGCGTGAGTGAAGAGAGGTTCATGCCGGATTCGGCCGTACAGACGACACCCACCCCGGTATGGCGGAAGCTTACCTGGCGAGCGCGATTGATGATGACCAACCCACGGATACCGCTGTCAGAGACGAGAATATTTGAACCGCCGCCAATAATGAAATAGGGGATGCGTTTGGTATAGGCTAACTGCACGGCCGTTAACAAATCCCCTGCATTATGTACAACCAATAATATATCGGCTGGTCCACCAACACGTGCCGATGTGTAACGTGCCAGCGGTACATTGGTTTTGAGGGCATCGCCAAATTCTTCTCTGAAACGTTCTATAGTTATGTCACTTACGGCGGTCATCACATTCATGCCTTGTCCTTTAGTCGAGTAATCATTTAGTCAAGTAGTCAGGTTTTTTCATGATCGAAGACGCTCTTGGAGACCTTCGAGTACCCATTGTCCGACGAGGTTGCCGTCTCCTGCACCGAGCGTGAGGATGACATCGTCGGGAATGACGCGGTCTAATAAATAGGCGGCGGCTGCTTCTTTTGTGGCTATGTGCACGGCGTTTGGATGGTTCATGGCAGAGATGACAACGGCCGTATCAATGCCCAATGTATCTTTTTCGCGGCTGCGGTAGATGTCCAGCGCCACGACCCGCTCCGCATCCTGAAAACTGCTCACAAATTCGTCAAAATATAATTTTGTGCGGCTGTAGGTATGTGGCTGCCAAACTGCCCACAACCGCCGCCCAGGGTAACGCTGTCGTGCCGCTGCCAAGGTTGCACGGATTTCTGTGGGGTGGTGGGCATAATCATCAATTATTGTGACGCCGCCGACTTCGCCCGTCACCTGGAAACGACGGCCAACACCGCCAAACCCGGCCAATGCCTTCACAATTTGTGGGAAGGGGATGCCTGCCTCTAAAGCAACGGTGATGGCTGCCAATGCATTGCCCACGTTATGCAAGCCGGGTAAACGCATACGTGCCAGGCCAATCATTTGACCGTTTTGTTCGACCAAAAAATCAACACCACCTAATTGATTCGGCCGTATATCTAATGCTTGCATAGTGAAGTTTTGTTCTGTGCTGGCAATACCATAGGTTACGATTCCTGCACCAGTTAAATCAAGCTGTGACAATAAATTCTGTATGCCGGGGTCTGCGCCACAAACGATAAGTTTACCGTTTGGAGGCAGCAAATTGGCAAAATCCTGAAAAGCGGCCATGTATTCAGCAGCGGTCGGATAAATGTCCGGATGGTCATGTTCGATATTGGTGATGACGGCAATGGTGGGACGCAACCCTAAAAACATGTGGTCATATTCGTCTGCTTCAATGACAAAGAATTCACCGGCTCCGAAACGGCCGTTTGTATCCCATTGGGGCAGTAGGCCGCCTAAAATAATGGTTGGATCCGTTCCTGCTTCTAACAAGATGTGAGCGATCATGCCGGTGGTTGTCGTTTTGCCATGGGAGCCAGCCACGGCGATCCCGGTTGAATCTGCCATCAATGAGCCGAGGAAATCAGAACGTTTTAATACAGGAATGTTGGCTGCACGCGCGGCCGCAACTTCTGGATTTGTATCCGGGATTGCGGAAGATATGATGACCGCTTCTGCGCCCTCGATGTTGGCTGCCGTATGGCCTTGGTAGATAGTTGCGCCTTTGTCTTGCAGAACGGCCGTATATGCATTCACCTGTGCATCAGAACCAGACACGACAAAGCCGCGCCCAAGCAAGACCTGGGCGATCGCCGAAATCCCCGTGCCGCCGATGCCGACAAGGTGTATATGCATGTTGGGTTCTAGTGAAAATGAATCTTGCAATTTAACCATTCTATTCATTAAATCATGACAATAAGTACAAATAAAACCAATGCAGCCAACAAAACTGGCAGTAGATATTCTTGGGAAACCAATAAGGGAATGGGCAACCATTGCATCAATGTATCCCATTCAGGTGGTGTGGGTCGTGTCAAATAGGGTGCAAATGGATATTGATAGGGGGCAGTGGGCAACCATACCCTTTCCTTGGTTGTGTAGTAATTCATAAATCCCCATAAGGCTCCCACAACCAGATACCCATTAACAGCGCCTACAAGTGCCGCCATCAGTTTATCCTGGACATTGTCACGAACCTTCAACTTTGCACCCATTCTGCCACTGATAGCAGGTCCGGCATAGGCAATAAAAGCAATGAACAAATGGATACTGGACATGATGACGATTGTGATTTTCCATGTTGTATCAACAACCTGTTCAAACGATTGATTATAAAACCCCAGAAAGTCGAACAAGATTGGCATGAACATGTAGATTATAAAAAGGGATAACACCAAGCCTGTTGTCGCAATCACTTCACGGGTCCAGGTACGTTGTGTGCCGATGACGGCAAAAAAGCCGACCATAATCCAAAAAGCTGTGCCGAACATTATCATGATGTTTATTTCTCTCCTAACTGGGTGATCAACCGCGCCAGATTGTTTGTGGCAGTGGGTATGTCCAACACTTTAGCCGCTGCTGCCATGTGGGCTAATTTCTGTGGGTTTTCTAACAGACTCGAAATTGTGGGTAGCATTTCTGAGGGCAGACTGTCATCAGTTAATTGAACGGCCGCACCCCGTTCGCTTAGAAAATCTGCATTGACTTTTTGATAACGCCACGCCCACGCCAGCGGCACCAAAATGGACGGCAAACCAAAAGCTGGACATTCACCCAACATACTCGCGCCCGAACGCGCCAAGACCAAATCGGCAGCACGGAAAGCTGCCCCCATATCTTCATGTAAATAGGGATACGGCCGATACCATTGACGTTGTTCTGCTGTTAAAGCTTGCATATCCGCAGCCACTTCCGGCCACGTGAATTCGCCGCTGATATGGATAATCTGTGCCTGCGCCAACAATTGTGGCAAAATCGCCATCAGCGCCCGATTAATGTTTAACGCGCCACGACTGCCGCCAAACACAAACAATGTTGGTCTGCCAGGTTCTAAATCAAAACGCGCCAATGCTTCGGCTTTGGTCAGGCTCGTGGCAGCACGGATTTCTGGACGCACCGGATAACCAGTTACCACCATTTTTTCTGGGGGTACATACGCTTCTGAACCAACATTGGTACACGCTATTTTTTGCGCCATGGGCAGAGCAAATTTAATGCTTGAACCAGGTTCTACATCGGGCAGATAGATACAGATTGGGACGCGATGTAGTTTGCAAGCTACTGCAACCGGAGCTGCCATATAGCCGCCAGTCATAAACATGACATCAGGACGAAAGCGGCGAATCAGTTTTGATGCGGTGCCGATGCTCCAGGTTAGGCGCGCGCCATTTTTGATCGCAGTGGGCAGCGGAACACCAACCACGGCACCACCGGAAATCGTTTCTAGGTGCAGCCCTGCACGCGGCACGAGGGTTTCTTCCATTTCACCCTTTGTGCCGATCCACATGATGTCGGTGGAGGCCATCCCCTGTGCACGCAAGCCGCTAACGGCCGCCAATGCGGGATAAATGCCACCACCTGTTCCACCAGCACATACTAATACTTTCATTGCTAATCGTTTGTGGGCAGGATGCGCAATATCTGTTGAAAAATCTTCTGCTTCTCGAATTGTCACGCTATTGAATCCTGTCCAATTGTCTCTTGATTGTCATTCCTGCATAATAAGATAAATCTATTGTTTTCTGCGCTGTTGTTGCGGCCGTTTCACCAAACCACTATCACGCGAAATATTTAATAATATGCCAGCACCTACCAGCGAAATCGCCAAGGAGGAGCCACCATAACTGATAAACGGCAAAGGAATGCCCGTTACTGGAATCAGAGCAGTGATGACCGCGATATTTAGCAGTGTCTGATAACCAAGCCAGCAAGTAATCCCTATTGCCAAGAGCGCACCATAACTGTCGCGGGCGTTCATTGCCGTGCGGATGCCGCGCCAAACCAATAAGGCAAACAGCCCAACCACTAACAAGCTGCCCAGCATACCCAACTCTTCCGCTAAAATGGCGAAGGCCGCATCTGTATGACCAGCTGGCAGGGGAATAAATTTTTGTGTACTGGCACCGAGTCCAGTACCAAACCAACCACCACGGCCTAATGCCGCCAATGTTTGCTGTACCTGGTAACCTGCTTTCGCCGGATCAGTCAAGGCTTCGCGATAAGAGGTGAAACGAGCCAAAGTATGTGGAAACGTCAGCATCAACACAGTAAAAACTGTGCCGCCTAAAATGCCAGCTAAGGCAAATTGCCGCCAATCCGCACCCGCTATGAAAAACAAGGTAAAGCTCACGAGAGCGATGAGTGTAGCGGTACTTAGGTCGGGCTGTTGCACAATCAAGCTACACACCACACCGGTAATCACCGAGAAGGGAATTAGACCGTATGTGACCTTTTTGATACGGTCGCCTTTGCTTGATAGCCAATGAGCGATGTAGAGAATAACCGTCAACTTGGCAACTTCTGATGGAGAATAAGAGCCGCCCTGTAAACCGCGTGTAGAGCCTAAAAGCACTTCGCCCAAAAATAATATTGCGAAGAGGCCGCCGACAGTAATAATGAGCAAGGGTACGGAAACACGGCGCAGAATGTGATAGTCGAACTGCATGATAAATAGGAAGGCACCGATGCCCAGGAATAATGCGATTGCTTGACGACGGATGTAATAGGTGGTGTCGTCTTTCCATTGCAAACCGATGTCAAAGGTTGTGGAATAGACAGTGAGCATCCCAATAATGACCAATGCACCGATTGCCAACAACAACCAGTAATCAAAGTGAAACCGGACACCTGCCTGGACTCTTGTGCGTTCTTTTTTGTTGAGGTTGAGTGTTGCCATTTGGATACCTATTGTCCTACTTTGGTGGCGGTTATTTTTTGAACCACAGAGGGCATAGCGTTTTTCTGTGTGTCCTTTGAGTGCTTTTTGGTTTGTTGTTGCAGGTCATTGACCAGGTCGCGGAATTCTTGGCCACGAGCGGCAAAGTCGATATAAGCGTCGTAACTTGTGCCGCCGGGCGATAGTAGAATGATGTCACCAGCCACGGCCGTTTCCATTCCTACCATCACCGCCTCTGCCAAACTATCAACCTGGATGATCTTTTGCAACAAACCTTTATGCTCATCTGCGGCTTCGAGCTTTTCGGCTAACAAATCAGCCAAAGCGCCAAACAAAATCACGGTCTTCACACGTTCTTGCACACGTTGCGCCCACGTTTCCCAGACCATCGCTTTGTCTTTGCCGCCAGCCAGCAAAATGAGTGGCTCAGAGAAGGCATTGATGGCGGCCAATGCCCTCTCCGGAGCCGTGGCGATGGAATCGTTAATGAACTCCACGCCGTTAATGGTGGCAACCTGTTCCAAGCGATGGGCCACACCGTTGAAGTCACGAATTGCTGTGACCATGGCAGGAACAGGTATGCCTGCAGTCGCGGCCAAAGTAACGGCCGCACACACATTCAAAATATTGTGCTGTCCACGTAAGTGAATATCGGCCAAGGTACAAACGGCCGTTTCATTACCATCACCAGCGGACAGCCAAATCGTATCATCGCGCAAAAAAGCCCCGTCTGTTACTGCTTTTTGGATACTGAATTGCCGCAAACGGCCGTTGACTAGTGGTGCCAACGCCATTGCACCCGCATCATCTGCACACAGGACCGCCACATCCTGCGCGGATTGAAAACGCAAAATATTAGCCTTTGCCTCTGTGTAAGCCGCCATCGTTTTATGGCGATCTAAATGGTTAGGTGTGATATTGGTTACGGCCGCAATCGCCGGGCTTTGATCCCAGAGTTCTAGTTGGAAACTAGATAGCTCCTGTACAACCATGTCGTCTGGCTGCATATTTGCCAGTTCCGCAATCAAGGGACGGCCGATATTGCCGCCGACCCAGGTTTGGCGTTTGGCCGCCTGTCCTATCGCGCCGGTCAATGCCGTCGTTGTGGTTTTGCCAGCCGAACCAGTGATGCCAATCACCTTGGCTGGCGTGCGTTTCATAAATTCCAGCGAATCATTCGTGATGGTGATGCCACGTTCACGGGCTGTCTGCACGAGCGGGATATCATTGGGTACGCCGCCACTAATCGCCAGGAAATCAGTTCCGTCTAAAAGTGTTAGTGGATGGTTGCCAAGCACAAATTCAATCGGCAAATCAGCCAAGTCAGCCAAACTCGCTTGTAATTGTTCCGGTTTACCTAAATCAGAAACCACAACGGAAGCCCCAGCTTGTACGGCAAAACGAGCCAGCGCCGACCCTTGTCGTGCTAACCCCAGAATGACCAATTTTTTGCCTACAAACCTATCCATCTCCAAAAATTCTCCGTGAAACTCCGTGCCTACTCTGTGAAACTCCGTGTAACTTTTGTTTTTGAACTCATATTAATGCCAACGCCATCCCAACCATTGCCGATAAAATCGCGATCAACCACCAGCGTTGTACAATTTGTGTCTCACTCCAGCCGATTAACTCAAAATGATGATGCAGCGGTGCCATTTTGAAAAGCCGTTTTCCACCTGTCCATTTGAAATAAAGTACCTGCAAAGTTGTTGAAAGCATCGTAGCGATAGGCACGGTCGCAATAATTGGCAAAATTAACCATTGATTTGTCATCAAGGCGACGACACCCAGCGCACCTCCCAGTGCCTGTGAACCGACATCACCCATAAACATTTGGGCGGGTTTGGCGTTGTACCACAAGAAGGCGAAACAGGCGCCCACTGTGATCGTGCAAAACGTTAATAAAAACTGCTGATCTTGCAGCAGTGAAATAATGCCATAAGCCATAAAAGCTGTGGCAACGATGATGCCCGCGAGCCCATCCAACCCATCAGTTATATTGACAGCATTGGCGGTGCCAGCGATGACGATGACCGCGATGGGAATGTAAATTAGACCGATGTCGATCAAGACCGGCACCGTTGGAATGGCCATCCAACCGTGGCCGTCATTCACAACATAATAAATAGCAAGCGCGGCAATGAATGCGATGCCTAATTGGAACCAGATTTTGACACGTGCACGCATGCCCTCACCAGGGCGCAGTCGAAAACCTTGATAATCATCAATGCCGCCCAAAATTGAATAAGAAATAAGTACCCCTAATGGAATGATGATGCTTTCGGCGATTTCGGTAGCCTGGATGATTTGCACGATATTGACAATGATGCTGACGACGACGACCCAAAAGATGATCAAAATGCCACCCATTGCGGGTGTGCCCATTTTTTTCATATGGGATTGTGGGCCGTCGATGCGAATGTTTTTGCCCAAACCCATGCGCGTCATCAATTCGACCAGGGGCGCACCCCAAATAACCGCCATCAGAAATGTTACACCGCCAAGTGAAAGTGCAAAGGCCATTAGAAATCCTCATTCCTTCCCAAAGCGGCGACGATGCGATCCATACGCATGCCCAGCGACCCTTTGATTAAAATAATATCTTGTTCGCGAATCATTTGTTCTAAAATCGGGATGGCTGCTGGCGCTTCTGCGACCCAATGCACATGCTCGGCGTTCATGCCGACGGTGAGCGCTTCATCGGCGATGATTCGGCCGCGCTGCCCCACAGCGACCAGTTCATCGGCGACATCGGCAGCGCGACGACCAACCAGCCGATGCGATTGTGTTTCCATGCGTCCCAATTCGAGCATATCACCCAAGACGGCTACGTGACGGCCGTTGAGTTCATCTAATAAGTTTAAAGCCGCCATTGCTGAATCTGGGCTGGAGTTATAGGTATCGTCGATGATAATCGAGTTGCGTGGACCAGGAACGGCCACTAAGCGTAACTCACCAGCGCTGTCATCATTCAAACCGGCGATAATTGCTTCCCAGCCCATGCCTTCTGCTAAACCAACGGCCGTTGCGCGTAAAGCCGTGTGGACGCTGTGACGACCAAGCAGCGGCACAGAAACTGTCATCGATTCACCCTGGTAATGGAGCGTAAAGCGCACACCTTCCAATCCCATGGAATCGATATTGTCGGCCCATAAATCGGCTTGATTATCCAGACCGTAGGTAAAAACAGGTGCTTGACTGTGTGCGGCCATACGCATGACACGTTGGTCATCTTGATTGAGAATCGCGATGCCGTTTGCAGGCAAAGCTTCGACTAATTCTTGTTTGGCCATGACGATGCCTTCCATGCTGCCAACTCGTTCCATATGCACAGGGCCAATAATTGTCAGCACGCCCACATCTGGTTTGGCGATGTCACACAGCAGGGCGATTTCACCGGGAGCATACATGCCCATTTCAAGGACGGCGCGTTGGTGATACGGCCGTAACGCCAATAATGTCAGGGGTAAACCAA
>CAYGMR010000047.1:0-17584 GCA_964350725.1 uncultured Ardenticatenaceae bacterium
ACTTTGCTGCTATTATAGGCTTGATTGAGTGATTCTACACCGCGCCACCCACTGTATGCAACGGCCGTTTGCCGATTTTCATCACCTCTCCCCCACAAATTCATAATTTCTTCACAGGTTTAACGCAAAGTATAAACATGAAATTTTGTTGTGATTTATTCATCGCAGAGCAAGCCATAACCTGTTTGTCTCTGCGGTTAGTTGTAAAGGAGACTCAATATGTTTTTTCGTAAATTGATAGGTTTAGCTTTTATAGCGATGCTCTTTGTAGGCGCGATGGGTTTGTTTGGCGCGGGGCGTGGGCGCACACAAGATGCTTGGACGCAAGGCTATATTGCCGGACAGCAATCGGTCACGACGAATGCTGATGGTAGTACAACTACCGTGCCACCCGCACCGGCAAATAGTTATGCCAATCCCAATAGTTATGGCTACGGCCGTTCCCATGTCGGCTTCTTCCCCGGTTTTGGCTTGCTTTTCTGCCTGATTCCGTTTTTCTTTTTCGGTGGCCTATTCATGTTGTTTGGTGGGCGCCGACGCAGGGGCCGTGGTGGCCACTGGTGTCGGCCTGGTCATTGGCAGCACCACGGTCATGAAAAATACAAAGGCCCCAAACCACCTTGGGTTGACGATGATGATTTAGCTGACGAACCGATTATGAAAGCGTAAAAATTGACGATTGGCAATTGACAATTGTCAATTGTCAATTATCCTTGCCTCACGATGAATGAACTTATCCTTGTTGTTGATGACGAACCCAAGATAGTTAAACTGGCGCGTGATTATTTAGAGCGCAATGGTTTTCGAGTAGCAACGGCCGTTGATGGCCAAACTGCCCTCTCCATTGCACGCCATGATAATCCTGCACTCATCGTCCTCGACCTTAATCTCCCCGGCATGGACGGTCTGGATGTCTGTCGGACATTGCGGCGTGAATCTGATGTACCGATTATCATGCTAACGGCTCGGATCGAAGAGACAGACCGGCTGATTGGTCTAGAGTTGGGCGCAGATGATTACATTACCAAACCTTTTTCGCCGCGTGAATTGGTTGCGCGCGTACGTGCCGTTTTGCGGCGTGTCAAAGGGGGTGTCCACCAGCCAGGATTGATTCATACGGGCGATCTCGAAATTGACATGCAAGGGATTCGTGTTAATCAGAATAGTCAACCTGTGCATTTGACACGCATCGAATTCAACTTATTGGCTTTCTTCGCCCAACATCCTGGTCAAGCGTTTAGCCGTGAGCGTTTGTTGGAGCAGTTACACGGCTACTCCCACGATGGTTTTGACCGCAGCATTGATGCGCATGTCAAAAACCTACGTCGCAAAATTGAACCAGATCCGTCCAACCCAACCTACATCCTCACTGTTTATGGCATCGGCTATCGTTTTAGTGATGAGGTCGATTTGTGAAAAAGCACGACCACTGGAAACAAAAACGCCCGCCTTGGCTAGACCATGATGGGCATAATTGGTCATCTGGCAATTGGCCGCCGCCGCATTGGGATTCCAAGCGGGGCTGTTTGTTTGCTAGATTCTTATTAATCTTTGGCTTGATGGTGCTGCTCATTTTGGGTGGTATGGGGGCGTTGGCTTTGTTGTTTACGCGTGCGGCTGGCGGTAATGATGGCACGGCCGTATTCGTTTGGATAGCGGGTTGTGGTTTAGCATTATTTTTACCTATGCTGGCACTATTCGTTGGTTCACGTGCGTTTAGGCGTATCGCGACACCGCTGGCTGATGTGATGGCTGCGGCTGATGCGGTGGCGGAAGGTGATTTGACTGTGCGTGTGGAGGAAGGTGGCAACGGCCGTGGCAATCAATTTAACCAACTTGCACGTTCCTTCAACCATATGACCAGCGAACTACAACGCGCCGACCAACAGCGCCGCAACCTCACTGCCGATGTTGCTCACGAACTGCGTACCCCGCTGCACATCATCCAAGGCAATCTTGAAGGCATCCTCGATGGCGTTTATGATCCATCCCCAGAACATATCGAGGCGACATTGGATGAAACGCGCACGCTTTCTCGTCTCGTTGGCGATCTACACACGCTCTCACAGGCTGAAGCGGGCCAACTTACCTTGCACATCGCGGCCGTTGATGTGACTGATCTTTTAGCCGA
Organism: uncultured Ardenticatenaceae bacterium; assembly: GCA_964350725.1. Taxonomy (GTDB): domain Bacteria; phylum Chloroflexota; class Anaerolineae; order Promineifilales; family Promineifilaceae; genus JAACFF01. Next base: position 2,132 of record CAYGMR010000047.1, read on the forward strand.
TGTACAAACCAGTTTTAGCGGACAGGCTGAGGTCAAAGGCGTTGGCCTTGAGGTTTCTTTTGAGGGCAAACCTGCGGATTTAACCCTCCATGGGGATGCTGGGCGACTTGACCAGGTGTTGAGCAACCTTGTCATGAATGCGTTGCGTCACACGCCTGCTGGGGGCCAAATCCAACTGACGGCTGCGCGACACAATGCTGATATTAAGATAGCAGTTTGTGATAATGGGGAAGGTATTTCAGAAGCTGATTTGCCCTTTGTATTTAATCGTTTTTGGCGCGGCGATGTGGCGCGCACACATACAGCAGGCGTTGGCGCAGGTTTAGGGTTAGCAATTACAAAACAGTTGGTTGAAGCACATCATGGCCGCATTGAAGTGACCAGCACACTTGGCGAAGGCAGTTGTTTCACAATTAGCTTGCCAGCGAGTTAAAAAATAGGCACCTACGCGCCAACATCAATGTAATATTGTTGATAAAATATACGGAAGATAACTTTTATAAACGCAGACGGAAAGGAATTCGATAAAAATTTATTCGTGTTTATATTTTTTCAATACCAAGTTTGTGGCCTGTTTGATTACTCGGGCTTGTAAAATATACGGTCGTTTTTATCTTCATCATCCCCTTTGACTTGTTCTACAGGCATACATTGCACAGAAAACACATTCACCAAGGCACGGATTTGGTGCAAGACGCGCACTGTCTGGCGGGCGCGCTCCAGTTCCAAGTGCATGATGATGCGCACTTCGCCGTTCTTATGTGTGGGCGGTGTGAGGATGTAGGGAATGTTGATCTCTTCTTCGCGCATCAGATTAGTGATGTCAAACAACAAACCTGGCCGATCATAGACATCAACTTGCACACCCACCAGGCGTGCTTTGCGCATAATATCTTCGCCCCACCCCAGCCTGATCAAACGCCGTAGATGCCGATTGGCACGCAGACTGTTGCAGCTTTCACGATGCACTGTGACCCAACCATTTTTACGTAAATAACCGACGATATTGTTGCGCGGACGTGGTTGGCAAGTGGCACATAACCGCAACGGCCGTCCGCCCGCGTGGGTAATGATATATTTTTCGCCATTAGGTGCGACTACGACGTTATCTAAATCACGGATTGGCTCCTCGGTCCATTTTTCATCTAACACCCGTGTAGCGACATGCGTTACCAACAATTCGGCACGGCCAAGGGCGTGATAAAGTTCCTCAGTCGTTTCATACTCCAAAGTCTGTGCGACATTGATGTGTGGGTGACTTGTCAGACCCAACATACGCAATTCGGCTTGCAGCAGTTCACGTCCTTCAGCAACGGCCGTTGGCTCTGGCAGATTACGGAACCAGCGACGTGCACGCGAGCGCGCATAATTGGTGCGGAGATAACCCAGGTCTTCATCCAGCCAGGCGCGTTGTGGCTGTGCATTCGCACCTTTTAACACACGCACAGTATCCCCTTCGCGTAATGGTTTATTCAATGGGTAAAGAACCTCATTGACAAATGCTTCTTGGCATTGATCGCCTAAATCTGAATGAATTGCATAAGCGAAATCAATAGGTGAGGAACCATGTGCCAATTCAACGCTATCACCCTGCGGTGTGTAAACATGGATTTGTTTGCTAAGTTGGTCTCCCAAGACGCTCATCAAACCTTCGGCCGCATCCTGGTGGTTTGCATTGATATTCTCTTTTGTATTTTTCAGGAATGACTGAATACGGCTGGCGATTTCCTTATCCCAGAGCGGGGTATCGGCGTCAATGGCCCAACGGCTTAAGATACCGATTTGCGAAACCCGGTCCATAACGGATGTGCGCAAGCGGATTTTTATAACTGCACCGCTGTTATGCACGACAGTGGTGTGCAACGAACGATACAAATTTTCACGCGGCACAGAAATATAATCATCAAAGCGGTCTGGAACGGCACGCCATATCTGATGTAAATGACCGAGCGCAGTATAACAAGACACCCAATCATCCATTAAAATAACCAGACGTAACGTATGATCGATGCCTTGATAGCCAGTCTCATTGACTTTGATATCTTGAAAAACTGTGTAGACATTCTCGGGGGCAGGGCCAATCTTACGCACATCTAAATCTGCAGCCTTCAGCATTTCCAAAATTTGTCCACTTACTAACTGAAAAAATTCATGGTTTTCTACACGTATCTCTTTGAGGCTTTTATTGATGATTTTGTAGGGGCCAGGATACAGAATAGCCATAGAGCGTGTTTCTAATTCGCTTTTGATTTTCCAAATACCCAGACGGTTGGCTAGCGGGGCAAACACCTCCAACGTTTCACGCGCCTTACGTCCTTGTGATTCTTGCGACATGAAACCAATCGTGCGCATATTGTGTAAGCGATCAAACAACTTTACCAACACAACCCGCACATCGCTGGTCATCTCACGCAACATTTTTTGATTACTGCGATCTTGAATCTCTTTGCGAGTGAGTACGCGACCCTTGGCTATACCTTCTGAGACATCTTTCAGTTTGGTGACACCATCGACAATGCGCGCAACCTCAGGGCCAAAACGGGCTTCGATTTCGGCAATAGAAACACTGGTATCTTCAGCTACATCATGTAATAAAGCGGCAGAGATGGCAGCCGCATCGAGGTGGTAGACTGCTAAATAGTAGGCAACTGTGAGTGGGTGGGTAAAAAAAAGCTCACCAGATTTACGGCGTACATTTCCGTGTTTCTGGCGAGCGAATTCGTATGCTTTGATGACGTGCTCATAGTCCTCTTCCGAAAGGTAAGTTCGGAGTTGTTGTCTAAATTGCTTGGGGGTGGCCATAATTAAAGGCATATTGTGGCTTCCATTACTGCTCATTTATTTGTTAAAGCTTAAAAACGTGTTCCTGTTATTTTGTAAATATATAGGTGTTTATGAAGTGTTATTCCCGCGTAGGCGGTATGATCTATATAGTTACTTATTTTTTACGAAAATCAACAAATCGATAACCAACGCCCCGTTCTGTTAAAATATATTTGGGATTGGCAGGGTCTTCTTCAACTTTTTTGCGCAAATAATTGATATAGAGGCGCAAATAATGGGTTTCGTCACGGTATTCATAGCCCCAAACTTTGGCAAGTAAGGTTTCGTGGGGAACTACCCAGCCCGCATTTTGGATGAGATAATATAACAAGCGATATTCGGTTGGCCGTAAATCAATGCGTTCATTATTGACAATGACTTGATGGCGATTGAAATCGATTGATAGGCGCTCATCAATTTCCATAATTGTACGTGGGGGGGGCGCAGGCCAACGGGCACGCCGTAAAACGGCTTCCACACGACTTGTCAAAATACGTGGGCTAAATGGCTTGGTGATGTAATCATCGGCACCCAGATTGAGGCCGCGTGTGATATCTTCCTCATCACTTTTGACAGTCAGCAGAATGACAGGCACGGTGGAATTTTCACGTAGCAATCGCAGGGCTTCAAAGCCATCCATTTCAGGCATCATGACATCCATGATGACTAAATCGGGTGTATGCTGCCGTATCTGATCAAGTGCCCGTAGCCCGTTTTCTGCTTCGACTACCTGGTAACCTTCTAATTCCATGTTCATGCGGATAAACCGCCGCATGCGCGCTTCGTCGTCAACAATCAGGATGAGTTGAGGTGCATTCTTTTCTAGTGATTCAGGTATTTGTTCAACCATAATATGTCAGAGTTCAGAGCCGGTCTCCTGACCGGGCACGTTGCGTGACGCGGTCAGGAGACCGGCCACGAGCAGAAGCATAGTTTATTCACGTACAAATCCGATTACATTTTCAATGTCCGCTTCTGGTAGGAATTCTACCATTTGAATGCGGTGCCACGGAATGAGTACGGCCGTTACGCCTTCTTGTAAAGTATCCAAACGAATACCGTCCCGTCGCCGTGGGTGACTTAGGATCATAAACCGATCGGCCGTATTGGGCAATGCATCGACCTCTCCAATAATCTGTTCTTCATCTAACATGTGCAGAATGACTGATTGCTGCATATTTTTCCTCTTTTACTCCAAAAAAATGCGTACCAATAACTTGCCAAAGCGGATTTCAGCATTGAGCGGCAGAGAATACGGCCGTTCTGCTTCCAAACGCACACCATCGAGCCAAGTACCATTCGCGCTATTTTTATCAATAAGCATAATGCCGGCTGGTGTCTGTTCGATTAAAGCATGTTGGCGGGAAACACCTTGTTCCATACCACCATCTGCAGTCAAATCTAAACGCGGCCAAAAATTCGCGTCTGCATCCGTGCGCCCGATCCATATAGGTTTAGCCAAATCTAGACTTAACTTGCGTTCGGTAGCCACAATCAAAAAGCGGATATGTTTGACGAGTGGTGCTGATGGCGGTGTCCAACCTTGCACACTTCCTAAAAAGTTACCACACTCCTCGCAAAACAAAGTGCCCGGCAGTTGCTGCGTGCCGCATGCATTACAATTAATCATCTTGATCAAAAATCACCGTTTGGTTAAACAACATACGGGTGCCATATTTCAAACGTTTGCGTCCTGCGGCTGACAATGCCTCGGTTTGTTCCAGACGATTTGCTTCAAGCGACGCTTGTTGAGCTAGTTGTGCTTGCCCCGCCTCTAAATACCGTGTTGTCAGGTGGCGCATTCGCTGCGCAGCCAATGCGAGTTGACCAGATTCAGCTTCTTGTAGAGCCTTGGCGTTAAGCTGATACAAATTTAATAAACGAGCCGCTTTAACGAGGGCAGATGGTGGCTTTGGCTGCTCTGTGCGGACCCGTAATTGAAGCTTGACTGTTTCTTGCAGTGTCTGGCTTGCTTGCCCCGGAATGTCGGCAGTGATTCGCAGCGGTATTTTGACACGGGTCGGAATTGGTGGTGAAAGCAGTTGTAAAACAAATAGACAAGTTAAGGGTACACGCCCTTCAATATTGCCAAGCGGAATGTCTGATTTGTCGGCCTCTAATGGTTGAGCAAAAGGTGTTAACTTGAAGGCATCTTGTAAGGTTGTGAAGCCGGGCCATTTTGTATGTAGGTAAATGTCGCGCGCATAGACCGCCCCGAGGCCATTGATGCGTTCTTCGAGGAAAGTCAATATGGCCTGCGGCTGATCTATATAATCGACTTGCCCTTTTGATGGCGCAACGAGGGCGTCTAGAAATTGATCGTTCCATTCTGTGCCCAGACCAAAGGCTGTGAAGTTTATATTTTCTTGGGCAACTGTTTGGGCTAACTGCAAACAGTCACCTTCGTCTCCATAGGTGTGGCCATCGGTGAGTAGGATGAGATGGTTGGTGTAATCATCTAGTGCGACCTGACGCATTTGCTGCACACCGGCTGACAAACCCTGGAAAATCTCCGTGCCGCCTGAGGCTTGAATTGCAGCGATTTTTGTGCGCGCATCTTCTTGTTTGTGGATGGGTGCGGCTGGCAAAACGACTTCAGCACGATCGCTAAAACTAATGACGGATAAGACGTCGCCTGGAGCCAGTTTTTCACAAACAAGTTGAACGGCCGTACGCATACGATCCAGACGTTTACCGCGCATTGAAGTGCTGCGATCAACAACGAGACATAGATTGAGGGGCAATTGTTGTTTTTCAGCCAGTTCGTGTGGTCGAAGTTCTAGGAGTAAATAGAAAAGTTGTGGCGTGTCCAGGATGGGGATTTGTTTGCTGCTGATGGTGACATCGAGTTTGAGGGTGGGAACGGCCGTTTCCACCAGCAATGAATCATAAAAATCACGCCGCTGTGGATCGCTTAATACTTCATACGCATAAACAATTTGTTGGAAATCGGCGTTTGAGTCTGGGTTTATGCCTTCTTGAAAAGCTGCGGCGCGTTTGGCTGCATAAGCGATGGCGACCATCTCAGTTGAGGCATGGCGGTCAATACCTAAGAGTTGATAATGATCTTTTGCTGCGTTGTTCATCTGATTTGATTACGGCCGTTAGGGCTGCCGATTAAACAATAATCGGAATTGTACTGTCAGTTTTGAGGAACGGTAAGGAAACAACTTCGTTGTCATATTAAACTTCCGGGTTTTCCAATACAAAATCAATAACCACTGCTGTGATATTATCGTAGCCGCCCGCTGCGAGTGCGGCATCCAGCATCAATTTTGTGATACGGTCAGGGCTAGCATCCAGGCGCATGATTTGTGCCAGCCTTTTATCATTCACCAGGCCACAAAGCCCATCACTGCATAACAATAATTTGCCCTTGGGGGGGAGTTCGCGTTGGTAAGTATCGACTTCCAAATCTTCGGCCTGGCCGAGGGCACGCAAAAGGATGTTGCGAAATTGATAATTTTCAGCTTCTTCAGATGTCAGCTTACCTTCATCTTGTAGGTGTTGTACCAATGAATGATCCATACTAATGGCTTCAAGTTGGTCGTCAACTAACCAGTAGGCACGTGAATCACCCACATGCGCGACATACAATTGATTTTCAAGGATCAATGTCATCGTGAGGGTGGTGCCGCTGTCACTGTTTTTTTGTGCGGATACGGCCGTATGTGCAGCTATCACTGCGTCATGCATAATCGAATCGACCGTTGCTGGCTGGGGCAAATCAGCGCCGCTTAAAAGCGGCAAATAGATTTTTTGCAAAACATAATCGGCCGCTGCACGCGAAGCAATTTTACTGGCCATATGACCATTCTCGTGCCCACCCATGCCATCGGCCACAAGCGCTAAACAAAATGGTGCTCGCGAGAAATGTCCACCCGACTCGGCCAAAAAGAGAATACAGGCATCTTCATTACGTTCACGTACAGCCCCTACATCACAGCGTTGAGCAACATGTAAGCGCGGATGAACAGAATTCTCAGAAATAACAGTTTTTTCTAGAACTGATAAGCGCTTTTCTGGGTGGGTGTCTTCTAAATCTGCAATCGGTTTTGTGGGTCTGGTATCTTCCAAATCATTATCCATTAGTTTTATTTTTAAATCGGCAAAGCATAAATAAGATTGTCTGTCGTGCCGATAGTCATGATGCCATCATGAATTTGAGGCGCAGCAATCACAGGACTACCAGTTTCAAAACGCCATTGTAAATCACCCCGTTTCAAGCTGAGGCCGTAGATATTGCCATCTGTCGAGCCAAAGTACACTGCGTTGTTCCACACTTTGGGCGAAGAAGCAATTTGCCCTTCTGTGTGATAAGCCCATATTTTGCGGCCTGAATCCATATCAATGGCATAAAGATTGCCATCAGCTGAGCCGATATAGACGATGCCGTCATGTGCCACGGGAGATGACAAAATTGGGCGTAAGGTGCGAAAGCGCCACAAGGGCCAACCGGAACTGGCATCAAAGGCATAGACGGTTGCATCTATTGAACCAACGACCACAATATCATCAGCAACTGTGGGGGATGAGGTGACGGCACGCCGTGCCTGCGCTTGCCAACGAGTTTTGCCAGTGGTTGCTTCCAGGCAATATATTTCGCCGCCTTCAGTGCCAAAATAAACATGTTCGTCGGAGATAAAAGCTGTCGAACGTACGGCGCTATAGGCGGTTGATTTCCATAAGGGAACACCGCGATAGGCGTTGAGCGCGTAAAAATAGCCATCGTCAGAGCCAAAGAAGGCGCGATCAAAACGCAGTGCTGCTGAGGCGTATATTGGACCTTCGGCCTTAAAACGCCAAATTTCACGGCCATTGCGCAGATGCAGCGCGTAGATGTTTTTATCAGAGGAACCGATGTAGACGGCATCTTCATAGATGCGTGGTGAGGAGCCGATGCTGCCGCCGGTGGGGTATTTCCACAAAAACTCACCTTTATCGGCGGTAACGGCATAGAGATTGTTGTCGTAGGCGGCCGCGAAGACAATGCCTTTGGCAACGGCCGTTTGTCCACGAATTTCATCTTCACATTTAAAGGTCCATAGTGGTTTAACCTGACTGATACCCACTTTGACGGCAGGAACGGCCGTTTCGCCTGGTAAAGCAATGCCCAACACCTCGAGATCCGCATCATCTCCATCAATTTGTGAAAGCGTCAACAACGCTTCCCGCAAGGCCATCGCATCCGGAAAACGCTCCTTAGGATCATATGCCAGGCAGCGCATTACAACCGTATCAAAGGCCCGCGAGATACTGGGATTGGCTGCACGTATGGGTCTTTCGCTGAATGTAAATGGCGTTTCTAAGCGCGGGTCTTGTTGGGTCAGCAAATGGTGCAGTGTGGCACCGAGGGCATACACATCGACGGCGGGGGTGGCTTCACCACGATATTGTTCAGGAGGCGTATATCCCTCCGTACCGATCATTGTGCCGCGATCCTGGTCGGCTTCAAATGTTTTGGCGATGCCAAAATCAATGAGCCGGATACGATTATCCTGATCCAACATGATGTTAGAGGGTTTCAGATCGCGAAAAATAATCGGTTGTGGCTTTTGGCTATGTAAATATGCCAGGGCTTCACAAACTTGCAAAGCCCAATCTAAAGCTTTTTGTTCATCGATGGCTTCTGTTGTGCTGGCCAGCCATTGTTCCAGGTTCTTCCCATCGATCAATTCCAAGACCAGATAACTGCGATTGCCATCAGTAAAATAGTCAGTGATATCGGGGATTGCAGGATGGTTAAGCATAGCCAATATGCTGGCTTCTTGCTTGAAGGATTTGATTGTTTGTTCGCGCAGTTGAGGATCGGCAGTAAAGATGGTCATCTCTTTGACGGCACAGAGCTTTGTCACACCGGGGAAACGCATATCACGCGCTTTGTAGACAGAACTAAAGCCGCCTTCTCCGAGCGGGCTTTGGATGTGATACCGTTCTTGTAGAATGTCACCAGGTTGCAACGAACCGTTCTGGGTGGGTACAGGGCGACGATCGCGTGCTTGTGTGAATTGACGGGTTGTTAATTGACCCATAATACCTTTAATACCTTATCTGCCTCTGAATTCACTGAATTATAAGGGGTTCACACCTATTTAATCAAGCGGTTCATGTAAAAATCGCGTAACTATTTATACTGCCACCAGATTCGTTCGCCACCAACCTGCTCGACATAGGCGCTGATTTGGCTTTCTAGATCGGCGCGATCTTGGAAAAAAGTGCTGAGTTGTGAGTGGTAGGCGGCTACGGCCGTATAGCGGGCTTCTAAAGCTGCTTTTGTTAGTGGAATCGTTTTGTTGTGCCAGCCTATTCCCTCAGTTTGCAGGGTTGTTTTTATCTCGCTAATTGCGGCTGCATAAGGATAATCTTCATAATAACACAAATTTGGGCCAAAATGATGTTCTGCGGCTTTGCGCACGATTTGGTGGTCAACATGATTGCCTAAAGCGAGGGGGCTGATGATCGTATTGTGAGCGGGTAAGCTGGCAAAACGGTTGGCTAATATATCTATGAGGGTGTTTTCTTGGGGATGAATGGACCCCCAAAGAGATTCTTCTGAGCCATAATAGGAAACGGCCGTTCCCGGCTCACCGCGATAAATACAATCAGGAATCTCCCAATGCAAATAATCAGCGCCCAGAATCTGACAAGCTCTGCTGTCTTCGGCACGCCGCTGGGCAATAATATTGTTGGCGAGTTGCCAACGATCATGTAAGGATTGTGCGAAGGTGGAAACGGCCGTAGCTTTTCCACCCTGTTTATCGGTGTCACCGGCCATTATGGTTAAAATTAAAACCGATTCACCCGCCTGGCAGCGTAAAAAAACTTGCCCGCCACAAGATAAAGCCACATCATCCAAATGTGGGGCTAAATAAATCGCATCATAGAAATCTTTATTCATTCTGCCTGTTACTCACTCCTAACTTCTTACGCCTATACTTGCCCAACATTCCTTTAGCTTACTATAATAACCACAATGAACAATAAATTAACACACATAGACGAAAGCGGACAAGCCACGATGGTGGATGTGGGTGCAAAAGCAGATACAGAACGCATTGCCACCGCACGCGGTTCAGTCAAGATGCAAGCGGCAACCTTAGATTTAATTGTCGCCGGCAACATGAAAAAAGGGGATGTGCTCACCATTGCACAGATCGCTGGCATTATGGCTGCCAAGCGCACCAGCGACTTGATTCCGTTGTGTCATCAATTGCTTTTGAACAAAGTAGATGTCACATGCACACCAAACCTTGCTGAATCATGCATTGATATTGAGGCTACGGCCCGCTTGCGCGGTAAAACAGGCGTCGAGATGGAGGCGTTAACGGCCGTTACTGTTGCTGCTCTCACCATTTACGATATGGGCAAAGCCGTTGACCGTGGCATGACCATCAGCGACGTGCGTGTCGTCTATAAAACAGGCGGCAAAAGTGGCACCTTCCAAGGTGAGGAACGATGAGCTATCAATGGTTGCTTTTTGATGCTGATGGCACTTTGTTTGATTATGACCGTGCCGAAGCGGTCGCCCTAAAAAAAAGCTTTCAACAATTCAACTTGCCGTTTGATGTGTCCAGCAGCGACACCTACCGCCAGGTTAATAGCGCCGTTTGGGCTGATTTTGAACAGGGTAAGATATCGGTCACACAACTACGTACCGTCCGTTTTGAGCGTTTGTTTACTGCGTTGGAAATCGATATGGATGCTGAAGTGTTTAGCCGGGCATACTTGAACCAATTAGGCGCACGCGGCGATTTGCTTCCAGGTGCGGAGGCGCTGGTGGAGGCTTGTTACGGCCGTTACCAACTCATGATCATCACCAACGGCTTCAAAGATGTTCAGCGTAAACGCTTGGCACACACCAATCTGGGCAAATATTTTGTTGATATTGTCATCTCAGACGAAATTGGCGCGGCCAAACCAGACAGCAAGATATTTGATGTGGCTTTCGCGCGCATGGATAACCCAGCGCGTGAAAATGTACTGATTATTGGTGATAGTCTCACATCCGATATGCAAGGTGGCCTCAATTATGGCATTGACACATGCTGGTATAATCCCCAGCAACGGCCGTTGCCCAGCAGCCACCCATTAACCTATCAAATTCAACAACTAGCCGAACTAAAGGCAATCCTAAACTTATGAGTCATACCCAATCCTTCACTATTCGTCTATTCGCAACATTAAAAGATCGTGCTGGCACTGATGCCATCAACGTGACTCTGCCTGTGCCGACCACAGTAGCTGCCTTATTGGATATTGTCGCCGCAAATTATCCGACTTTGCAGCCCTCCTTGCCGACCGTCCTGGTTGCCGTGAATAAAGAGTTTGCGTTTGGGGAAACGGCCGTTAATGCTGACGACGAAATAGCACTTTTCCCGCCGGTGAGCGGGGGCGCCCATACACCTCACCCAACCTATTTCTCGATCAGTAATGCTGAATTAGACATCAACATTATTTACAAGCAGCTTGCTCAAGCTGATGTGGGTGCCTTAGCTACCTTCACTGGTTTTGTGCGTGGGCAAACGCAGCGTGAAGGCTTGCCGCCGCAAACACTCTATCTTGAATATGAAGCCTATAGCAGCATGGCCGAGGCTAAAATGGTCCAAATTGCTACCGAAATTTGGGAGCGTTGGCCATTGGTTAAAGGTGTTGCCATCGTACAGCGCATCGGTAAACTAACCATAGGTGACGTGACCACTTTTGTCGCCTGCGCTAGTGGCCATCGTGATCAAGGCATTTTTGAAGCGGCGCGTTATGGCATCGATCGTTTGAAGGAAATTGTGCCGGTCTGGAAAAAAGAAGTTGGTGTTGATGAAAGCGTCTGGGTCGAAGGCAATTACCGTCCTACTGAGGAAGATACAGCTTGAATCAGACCAATTGGCAAAGCAAAGCTAACGATTTTGCGCGAAAACACAACTTTCAGCATAGTGCTAGTGTTTATGCATTAGACTTGATGAGTGAATTGGGTGAAGTTGCGAAAGAGATCTTGTTAGCGTCTGATTATGGACAACAACCACCCCAATTTAGCCCAGATATAGCGGCAGAATTGGGTGATGTGTTGTATAGTCTCTGCTTGTTGGCAACGGCCGTTGATGTAGATTTGGATACAGCCCTTGTACAAACATTGAATAAATACGAAGGCCGTCGGCGGCAGAAAGGCCATCCCGGCAGCCAAGAATAGTAGAACATTGCAAACACGTTTGGAGAACGACATGGAAAATGGAAGCGGTCCTAAGAAACGGGTAGTCATTACCGGTGTAGGACTTATTACCCCCTTGGGTCACAATGTGCCCGACACCTGGCAGGCCATTTTGGCCGGCAAGTCTGGCACAGGGCCATTTACACAAATTGAAAAAATAGATCATATTTCTGGTACTATTTGCGAATTAAAAGATTTTGAACCCGACAATTATATTAGCCGTCGTGAGGTACGCCGTCGTGACCGTTTTCAACAAATGGCCACAATTGCCGCCAATGAAGCGATGGCGCAGGCGGACTTGCCTGTGACCGACGCAAACCGTGAGCGCATTGGTGTCATTATGGGCACGGGCGTCGGTGGCATTCAAACATTGATCGATCAAGAAACGGCTTTCAGGGAAAAGGGATTGCGCCGTCTCAGCCCATTTGGCATTACGATGATTATGCCCAATGGCGCGGCGGGTATGTTGGCGATTGATTACGGCTTGCAAGGCCCTTCTCTTACCATTACGACAGCTTGTGCCGCTAGTAATGATGCCATTGGTCACGCTTTTCGTGCGGTACGCAGGGGAGAAGTTGATGCAGTCTTGACCGGCGGTTCAGAGGCGATTATCACCCATGTCGCTCTGGGTGGCTTCGAACGGGCGGGTGCTGTTTCAGCCTATACAGAAAAAACACCAAGACCCTTTGACAAATCCCGAGATGGCCTTGTTGTTGGCGAAGGGGCAGGTGCATTGGTATTAGAAAGCCTGGAAAATGCACAAGCGCGTGGCGCCAAGATTTTGGCCGAGATTGTGGGCTATGGTCAGACAACCGATGCACACCACATCACAGCGCCATCGGAAGGTGGCCGCGGTGCGGCGCGTGCAATGCTGAAAGCGATAGAAGATGCAGGTTTGGAACCAGAAGATATCGACTATATCAGTGCGCATGGCACCTCCACGCCGTTAAATGATACTTCGGAAACGGCCGCTATTAAAGCCGCCCTCGGTGAACATGCTTATGATGTGGCGATTAGTTCCACAAAATCAATGACCGGCCATATCATGGGGGCGACAGGGGCGATTGAAAGTGTCTTCTGTACGTTGGCAATTCGTGACCAAGTTGTGCCACCGACGATCAATTACGAAGTACCTGATCCTGACTGTGACCTCGACTATATCCCCAATCAATCTCGTAAAATGCGGGTGCGGGTATGTATGAACAATGCCTTTGGTTTTGGCGGCCACAATGCTGTATTAATCATTAAAGAGTTCGAAGCGTAAATTGTGTGGATGATCTGAAAAAACTTGAAGCAAATCTAGATGTTCAGTTCAAAGACTATTCTTTGTTATCGCGTGCCTTAACCCATCGTTCGTATATGAACGAGAATCCAGGCATAGCTCTAGAAGACAACGAACGCTTGGAATTCTTGGGCGATGCAGTCTTGGATTTTGTTGTCGGTGCGTATCTCTACAATCGTTTCCCTGAAATGGACGAAGGTGAGCTAACTAGCTTGCGTGCCGCGCTTGTGCGTGCCAATACATTGGCTGATTTCGCCAAACAGATGGAGATAGATCGTTACCTCTTGCTGGGTTATGGTGAAGATGAAAATGGTGGACGTAACCGCATTCCGTTGTTGTGTGCAACCTTTGAGGCGGTTATTGGCGCGATTTACCTCGACCAAGGGATGGCACAGGTGAAACCGGTTATCGAACGTTTGGCCGAACCAGCTTTGGTGAAGATTCGTGCAGAAGCATTGCATAAAGATGCCAAGAGTGAATTTCAGGTATGGGCACAAGCAACCTTTAATATCACACCCCATTATAAAGTTGTAGCCACATCTGGTCCTGACCACGATAAGGTTTTTACAATGCAGTTAATGGTGGGCGATAAAGTATGGGGTGAGGGATCTGGTGGCAGTAAACAATTAGCGGCGCAGGCTGCTGCCCGCGAAGGCTTACGACTGGCTGAAGAATCTGAAATATGACGCTGTTGATTACTGGGGGCGGCAGCTATTTGGGGCAACATCTTGTGCCTTTGGCGTTGGCTGCTCAAGAAGACGCTGCCTATACATATTTTTCATACGACCCTTTGAATTTGGCTGTTGGTTATCAATTGGATGTGCGTGACAAAACGGCCGTTACCCACCTAATCAATACCCTCAACCCCCAAACCATCATCCACACTGTTGGCTCGAATCGTGGTGCTGACATGCAGCAGGTCATCCAAGCCGGTACGACCAATATCACACAAGCCGCGCAATCTATCGGTGCTCGCTTGATTTATTTATCGACCGATGTGGTGTTTGGTGGTGATAAAGCGCCCTATGCTGAAGATGATCAGCCGCAACCGCTGCATGCGTACGGCCGTTGCAAAGCCGCAGCCGAAAAAATTGTCGGCCACTACCCCAACCATGTCATCATTCGCACCTCGTTGATTTACGGTTTAAAAATGATGGATCGTGGCACAGAATGGATAACACAGGCGTTGACAGCCAATAAACCCGTCACCCTTTTTACAAACCAACGCCGCAACCCGGTATGGGCAGAAACATTAAGTTTGGCCTGTTTGGAACTGGCAAACAGCGACTTCACCGGTATTTTGCATGTGGCGGGCAGCCAAGAAATGAGCCGTGCTGAGTTTGCGTTACGCTTGTTGGATTGGTGGGGTGTGACGAATCGCAGCAAACTCACGATGGGTGAAGGCGATCCTGCTCGCTGGCCGGCTGATTGTAGGTTTGATTTGGGTTTGGCAACGGCCGTACTCGACACGCCGCTGCTGGGAGTTGATGCTGTTTTAGAAAAGAATCGAACAAATGATTCAGTTGACGGCCGTGTCCCAAAACAATTATAATGCAGGCAGCTTTACAGGTTATTAACAACTTTTTTGATTTCGCCATATTACCCCGGACTACCTTTAGATAGGGTCAGGGTGAGCGGTAACCGAAATCCCCACTGATGAGCCCTCACGCTTCGATAACTCGATTGCACGGGATCGAGGCCAATTAATTTAAATCGGCCATCAAAGGATTCACTTACATACAACCGCGAACACTCAGACCAGCAGCTAACTATCTTTTGGATCAAGTCCGGGGTTTTTTTGTTCCAGAGAGGAAAGTTGACAAATCTATTTTTGACTGCCGGATTATTTAGTGATTAAAAAATAAAACGGGTAATTGATGTAGGGCGATTTGGTAAATCGCCAGAACGAATTGCCAATTCGTTTTACAATGGTTACCCTATTCTTTTCTTAATCTACAACCAATCCGGCCTACATTTTGTTATTCAGTCCATGCAGCTAATTGGCCATCAATTTGACTTAAATCAAACAATACAACGCCTGTTGTTTGCCAATTTTTACCATTGCCTACCCATCTCTTTTTGTGTGCGGTATCCATTGGTATTGGTACTAAAAAGGGCAATGTGATTGAATTGTAATTTCGTAACTATT
>CAYGMR010000048.1:0-4757 GCA_964350725.1 uncultured Ardenticatenaceae bacterium
ATGAATTAGGCGTTAGCGCCATCGCACCGGAAGGCAATTATATCGACATTATGGAGCAGCACTTTCGGCTTTTGCGTGAAGGCAAGCCGATATTAATGCCCATTTATAATCACAGCACCGGCAAATTTGATCCACCACGCTATGTGGCACCAACCAAATATGTGGTCATTGAAGGTTTGCTGCCGTTTCACACACGGGTGATGCGTCTGTGCTTTGATGTAAAAGTTTATCTAAACCCACCTGAAGATTTACGCTATAAATGGAAAATCAAACGGGACACGACCAAACGTGGCTACACAATCGCGCAAGTGCAGGCATCATTGGAGAAACGCAAGGATTTGTCTCCCCAACATATCCATCCACAGCGCCAAAAAGCAGACCTGATCGTGCGTTTTTATCCCCCCGATAACGATACGGCCGAAACGGGCGGACATCTCAATGCGTGTTTAGTGCTGCTGCCCACCCTGCCACATCCCGATTTAACCAATTTATTAGCGCATAGTGGCAACGGCCGTCGGCCAGCCATGCAGCTAGAATTGGGACGCTACGAAAGTAAACCGGTTGATTTTCTGCAAATTGATGGCTCCGTTTCGGCTAATAAAGCAGCCGAACTGGAACGTATCATTGCTCATAATCTGCCACCAGGTGATTATTTGGATATCACAAAATTAGGTAAGTTTCAATCTGGGTTAGAAGAGCAACAAAGCTATCCGTTGGCATTAACCCAACTGCTAATCGCCTATCATATGATCACAGCAGAAGCGGCGGTGACTGCGTAAAAAGTAAAATATTTCTACACGGACAAAAAGAAACGCGGAAGGAATTTGAATCAAATCGGCGTTTCTTTCTTATCCGTGTTATTTTTCTGTTATCATTACTCTCAAATAAAGAAAAACTATGTTTGCATATTTCGCATAAGTGTAATTTCAGCCACGGATTAACACAGATTCAGTGTTAATCCGTGGCAAAAAGAAAAAACTGCAAAGATAGTGAAAGAACAACTTTTGAGGAAAATTAATGCGAAAAATAAAACTTGCGCCTTCTATTTTAGCAGCTGATTTTGCCCAGTTGGGTACCCAGGTAGAAGAAGCGATAATGGCGGGGGCCGACTATATTCATGTGGATGTAATGGACGGCCGTTTCGTGCCGAATATTTCGATTGGCCCATTGATCGTGAAGGCGTTACGGCCGTTGTCCCAAAAACACAATATTCCCCTCGATGTACACTTGATGATCGCCGACCCCGACCGCTACATACCCGATTTTGTTGAAGCCGGAGCCAACATCATCACAGTACATGTCGAAGCAACCAAACATCTGCATCGCACCCTGCAGCTCATTCGCGAATCAGGCGTCAAAGTGGGCGTAACACTCAATCCAGCAACGCCGCTGGTAGCGCTGGAAGAAGTCTTGCCGCTGGTCGATTTGGTCTTGATCATGTCGGTCAATCCCGGCTTTGGTGGCCAATCATATATTCCCAATAGTACAGATAAAATCCGCCGTTTACGCCAAATGCTCGACGCGATTGGCTCTACGGCCGATCTCGAAGTCGATGGGGGTATCAAAACCCACAATGCCGCCGACGTCATCGCTGCCGGCGCTGATGTACTGGTGGCAGGCAGCGCTGTTTTTGGCGGTGATAGATCAATCAGCGAAAACATCACTGAGTTTAAGCAAATATTCGAGGTGAATCATTAGAGAGCCTATGAGTATGTCAATTGGTGAAGTCGCGGAAATTGCTGATGTGGCGACCTCTACATTGCGTTACTATGAAGAAATTGGCCTACTGAAACCGCCGCGGCGCGTTAACGGCCGTCGTCGCTATCAAACCGATGTGTTACCAATATTGGCGCTCGTGCAGCTTGCCAAAGATGCAAACTTCACGCTGGATGAGATCAAAGAGCTGATCTATGATTTTCCGGCCGACATGCCAATTTCCAAACGCTGGCAAACCATTGCCGCACGCAAAATCAAAGAAGTTGAAGCTATCATTCATCAAGCCGAATCCACCAAAGCGCTGCTTGTCGAATCCTTAAATTGTACTTACCTTCATTATGAGTTGGATGACACGGTTGCGTTGTCAGAATAATACCGGAGGGATATTTTAACTTTTGTTGACGAGAAAGTTGTCAAATCTAATTGTCGCTAGAATCCGACCCCTTCATCAGACTTATACCCAATATCAAATTACCTCTTGACTTCAAGTCAACTTGAAGTGTTAAAGTATGTCTATTGGTTCATTATTATTATCAAGGAGAAAATCAAATGGCACGTGGTTCACAAGAACGAGAATTGGAATTTATCGAGACAGCAAAAGAAAAGACAGGGCATTCCGTAGCTGAATGGATAACTATTATCGCGAACAGCGGTGTGGAGCCCAAAACAAATACCCTCATTAAATATTTGAAAAGCACCTATGGACTAAATCATATGCAGGCCAATTATTTGACGGGTATCTATTTGAATGACGGGCAGCCCGTTTTCAATTATGAAGCGCTTTTTAGCAAACTGTTTGCGGGTAAAAATGAAAAATGGCTGCCGCTTTATCATGCCCTTGAGCAAATGGTGCAAGAACAATTTGAGGATGTGGTTTGCATCCCAACCAAAGCATATATTTCCATCGAAGGTCAAAAAGTCTTTGGTTGCGCCAAACTAACGAGTAAAGCAATGCGGCTAGGGTTGGATTTGGGTGATATGACCATGACAGGACGTGTGGAGAAGGCCAAAGGTCTGGGCGCAATGCCCAATATCTCTCACATGATTGAGTTAACCAGTGAAGCAGATTTGGATGCGGAATTGCAAACGCTTATGCAATACGCCTTTGACAGAGTACATACAAAGTAGACGCCAAAGGCAGCTTAGTTTGGAACCGGGCAAACGCTAAACCCGTTCCCAAAAGCTGAGGAAATAAAATGAACAACATTCAAACAGTCATAGATGATTGGGTAGCGACCTTATCGCTAAATCAATATATTATCGAACAGCAGTTGAACGGATTAACGCATGCAGATTCATTACGGCCGTTGCCCTTTTCCGGCAATCGCATGAACTGGGTATTAGGTCATTTGGCCGAGCATCGAGATTGGATGCTGCGCGCTGTTGATGCCACAACTCTCATGCCCGCAGATGAGGCGCTGCGCTATCGACGTGGCTCAGAGATGTTAGTTGATGATGCACTCGCTGTACAGCTAGAGGTGTTAAAAGGATATTTACAACGCTCTAAGGATGTTTTGGTAACGGCCGTGCAGTCAGCGGACGAACCATTCCTCCTCAGCAAACCAGAAACAGGCCTGTTGATGGAAAGCCAAAAAGACAGAACTCGTTTGCAGCGCCTACAAGGGCTGCTATGGCACGAAACTTATCACGTTGGCCAGTTGGAACCATTACGCCAATTAGCAGGGAAAACCGATCAGATTTTGAAATAAAGTTTGTGCATTTTGCTGCCAATTTCCTATACTTATACGATAGGAGAGAGGCAAATGACAGCCGATTTATTGGTGTACCAAGATGAGTTTATACAAATATTTCGATTTCTGCGTTCCACAGATGAAGCAGTTGAGTTATGGGCTGCAGAGCTAGAATCATATATTCAGAATATGCCCCAAAAAGAGCCTTTTTTCATCTTACTAGATGTTTCTGGCGATAAAGTTGGTTTTACAGCCAGAGCCAGACAGCATTCAAAGCGGATTTTTAACCAGTATCGCATGCGCAAAGGCTATATTGCCATGTTGTTCGAATGGCGCACAAGCCCTTATTTTGGCCGTTTGTTTTTTGCATCTTTAGGCAAATTGAGCTTTAAACTCAATTACTTTCACCAGTTAGAAGATGCCCAAAACTGGCTGCAACAGATGCATCGGCAAGAAACTGGCTAAAAACCGGGAAATCATCTACCCTAGCGACTGACACACCAGAAATTGTTGCCCAGGTTTTTGTAGCCCGATTTTGTAAATCGGGTGGCGCTTTGCAAAATCGCCCTACAATCAAATTGGAGAATTTTATGCTTCACCCATATGTAACCCAATTAAGATTTGCCCGCAGTGAATTTACACGCTGCCTGGATGGTTTATCAGAAGAAGATGCTCGCAAACGCATGTTACCGATGAACTGCATCAGTTGGATGATTGGTCATCTTGCTAATCAGGAGCATTTTTACTGGTGTGCCATGGGCCAGGGCAAATTTGTAGCACCAGGGTTAAATGATCTGGTCGGATTTGGTAAACCGGCGACGACACCACCTTTAGGTGAAATGTGGTCTGTTTGGCAAACTGTGACAGCAACGGCCGATACCTATCTCAACAGCATCACTACCAACGACCTGTCCAATTCCCTCGCACTCAATGGCACACCCTCGCGTGAAAATATCGGCACGATGCTGCTGCGCAATATTTACCATTATTGGTTCCACATCGGCGAAGCCCATGCCGTGCGCCAGCAGCTAAACCATCCTGATCTGCCTCAATTTGTAGGGAGTATGGATGCCAATATGTTTTAGGCAATTCACAAAAGAGTTGCCACGGATGGACACAGACTTGTGCTGAATGAAACCGCGGCATTAACACGGATAAAAATTAAAAATCTGTGTTCATCCGTGTTCATCCGTGGCCAGTAAAAACAAGGAGTTTGGGATATGCAACGGCCGTTACTGATCACCTTACCCATCGAAATCAAAACCTACGACATCGACTTCGCCAATATCGTGCATAATATGGTCTATATTCGCTGGTTGGAAGATATGCGCCTGCACCTACTAGCCGATA
>CAYGMR010000048.1:4767-16953 GCA_964350725.1 uncultured Ardenticatenaceae bacterium
ACACAATGGACGACATGCTAGCCGATGGTGTCAGCCCTGTCTTGACACGCACGGAGATCGATTATCGACGGCCGTTGCGCTTTGGTAACCAACCCATTGGCGCAATGTGGGTCAGCGACCTCAGCCGTGTGCGTTGGACGGTAGAGGCTGAAATCACAGCTGGAGGGCAGCAACATGCCACAGCCAAACAATTTGGTTATTTCGCTGATCTCAAAACTTTACGCCCCGTCCGCATTCCATCTATCGTGCAAGAAAAATGGGAAATGGAAATTATTTAGATCGCCGTACATTAACAAGCAGCACGCCCAACAGAATCAACGCGCCGCCAAACCAAGCCGCCGCAGCGGGTATCTCGCCCAACCACAACCAGGCGATAAAAATCGCCGTGGCCGGTATCAAATAGAGAAAACTACCAGCCTGCGATGCGGGCAAGCGTGACAAAACATAGGACCAACTCACATAGCCAATCGCACCGGGGAAAATACCCATATAGATGACGGCCCAAGTTGCTGCGGGAGCGGCCGTAGACATCTCCTGCACCAATCCTGGCAAAAACCAAAGCAAAAAGAGCGTGCCGAACCAAACCGCATAGGTCGTAAATTGCAACGCACCATAACGACGCAGATATGGTTTTTGTCCCACACTATAAATCGCGCCGGAAAAGGCCGCTGCCAATACCAACAAGGCACTCCACGAAATCCCCCCACCGGCTCCCGATCCCACCGAAATCACAGCAACCCCCAGAAAACTTAAACCAATGCCAAGCCAGGCTCGTAAACACAGTCGTTCATGCAAAAAAGCAAGCGCCAGCAAAGCCACAAACACAGGTGCTGACGCGATGAGCATACTGGCTGTACCGGCGGGAATCTGCTGCTCACCAGCATTTAAGGTCACATTGTAGAAAGTGAAACCCACAAAGCCCAAGGCGGCAATCGCAAGCAAATCTTGTCGGCGCGGCATAGACATTTTTGTCAACAACGCGTAACCCGCCAAAGCAACGGCTGCTACCAAATAGCGTAACAAGGCCACACTTTCTGGGCTGTAGGCTTGCAAACCCACGCGAATACCGGCAAAGGCCGATGCCCATGTTAAAACAGTGATCGCCACGGCAACGGCCGTTTTCCAATCGAACCCTTGTGCCAAGCGCTTCTCAGCTTCTACAGTATCTTTTGTTTGCATATTTTGCACCTTCTTTGTGTGGAAAATAGAATGATTGTAAACAAGGTTCGCTTATCCAACAATCATTGGACGTTAGCAAAACATCTGGGGCCTGTAGTAACGACTTTAGTCGTGGGCACTGCCAGCACCTTCAACGCTAAAGCGGTTACTACAAACTAAATTATTGGACGATCTGACCACAAGACTATAGACTACATAATGAACCGACTATTCAACTAATCTCCAGGAGAGAACCATGGCTTTGCATCCGCTGGCAGGCAAACCTGCCCCCTTTGAATACCTTCCCAATATTCCGCGTTTAATGGCAGCCTATTACACCCACAAACCCGATCCAGCTGATTTGAGCCAACGTGTTTCATTTGGCACATCCGGTCATCGCGGCACATCGCTCGCAAACAGCTTCAATGAAGACCATATCTTGGCGATTTCACAGGCGATTTGTGAATATCGAGCGCAGCAAGGCTATTCAGGTCCATTGTTTTTAGGCATGGACACCCATGCATTGTCAGAAGCCGCGCTGGCAACGGCCGTATCTGTTTTTGCCGCCAATGAGGTGATCCTCATGATTCAGGATGGCCTCGGCTACACCCCCACCCCGGTCATCTCCCATGCAATTCTGGCCCACAACCAGGGACGTAAAACTGGCTTGGCTGATGGCGTAGTGATCACCCCCTCACACAATCCTCCCGATGATGGCGGCTTCAAATACAATCCGCCCAGCGGTGGCCCCGCCGACACCGACACGACCCAAATCATCCAAGATCGGGCCAATCAAATCATTGAGGATGGCGGGGGGGCCGTAAAACGTTTACCCTTCCAAAAAGCACTCAAAGCCGACAACACCCACGCCTATGATTACATCACCCCTTATGTTGATGATCTCAAAAACGTCGTCAATATGGACGCCATCACCAATGCCGGACTAAAAATTGGCGTCGATCCGATGGGCGGGGCCGGCATTGCGTATTGGGAACCGATTGCCGAAACATACGGGCTTGATCTTACGGTGACCAATCCGCATGTAGACCCCACATTCAGCTTCATGACTGTCGACAAAGATGGCAAAATTCGCATGGATTGCTCCTCGCCCTACGCCATGGCCAGTTTGATCAAGCTCAAGGATGATTTCGACATCGCGTTTGGCAATGACCCTGATTATGATCGCCACGGCATCGTCACGCGCAGCAGCGGCTTGCTCAATCCCAACCATTATCTAGCTGTGGCGATTAACTATCTCTTCCAAAATCGTTCTGGCTGGCGTGAGGATGCGGCCGTTGGCAAAACCCTGGTCTCAAGTTCGATGATCGACCGTGTAGCCGCGCAGTTAGGGCGCAAATTGGCTGAAGTGCCCGTCGGCTTCAAATGGTTTGTCGAAGGACTTGTCGATGGTTCTTATGGATTTGGCGGCGAAGAGAGCGCCGGCGCCTCGTTCTTACGTCATGACGGCACGGTGTGGACGACAGACAAAGACGGCATTATTATGGATTTGTTGGCGGCGGAGATTACGGCAACCACCGGACGCGACCCTGGCGATCATTACCGCGACCTAGAAGCCAAATTCGGCAGTCCCATCTATCAACGGATGGATGCACCCGCCACACGT
The DNA here is from genome assembly GCA_964350725.1 of uncultured Ardenticatenaceae bacterium. GTDB lineage: Bacteria > Chloroflexota > Anaerolineae > Promineifilales > Promineifilaceae > JAACFF01. Next base: position 7,550 of record CAYGMR010000048.1, read on the forward strand.
GCCCAAAAAGCAGTCTTGAAAAACCTGTCGCCTGAAATGGTAACGGCCGTGACCCTCGCCGGCGAACCGATCACAGCCAAACTGACCAACGCTCCCGGCAACAATGCACCCATCGGCGGCCTCAAGGTCGTCACCGAAAATGGCTGGTTTGCGGCACGGCCGTCCGGCACAGAAGAGATCTACAAAATCTACGCCGAAAGCTTTATCGGCGCAGCACATCTGGCCCAAATTCAAGCCGAAGCCCAAGCCATTGTTTCCAATGCTTTCACCACAGCGGGCGTAGGGTAGCCAAAATGGCTACCCCTATAGCATAAATTAACACCCTTATCAGAGAGCAAAAATGTCAGGCAAAACATTATAACAAATTGAATAACGACACGTTTTCGATCTAACCAGATATGTTTTAAGGAAAGCAAAGATGCACGTACTAACCCCTCTAAAGCAACGTGACGTAGAATTTTATGATGATCGCATTACGGCCGTTCAGACTAATAGCGGTGTATATGTACCAGTCAAACCAATTTGCGACCTGCTGGGCGTGGATTGGAATGGGCAACGACGACGAATCAATCGCGATGCGGTTTTGTGCGAAGAGAAACGAACTGTGGACGTAACGTCCATAGAAGGCGACAGACAAGTAACACGCAGCGTAATATGCTTACCGCTTGATTTTGTAAGTGGCTTTCTGTTTGACCTAAATGCTGATCGTGTGCGAGCTGATTTGAAGGAGAAAGTGATCCGCTACAAGCAGGAATGTTACCGGAGGAAGCAATGCAATTTATGACCGAGTGGCATCAAAGTTTAGTGGGTGATTCACCATTCTAGAAAACGGTCGCAGAAGTAAAAGGCTAAATTAATATGGCAAACACACCCCTAACACCAATTGAACAAAAAGAAATCAATTTTTATGGTGATGAATTAACGGCCGTACGGGCTAATGACGGTAGAGTTTATGCTTCACTGCGACATATGAGCCAAGCATTGGGCATCGATGTGCAAGGCCAGCGTCAACGCATAAATAGGCACACCATTTTAAACAGGGGGCTAATGGTATGTAAATTGCATACCATTCAAGGTGAACGCGATCATCACGTTTTACGTGTCGATCTGGTTCCGCTTTGGCTTTCTGGCATTCGCACCAGTTCTGTGAATGAAGAAGTGCGTCCGAAACTTGAAAGATTCCAAGAAGAAGCAGCCGCTGTTCTTTGGGAAGCATTTCAAGAAGGGCGTTTAACGGCCGATCCCACCTTCGAAGCCCTCCTACAACAAGACAACGACGATGTACAAGCCTATAAAATGCTGCAAGCAATGGTCACACTTGCCCGCAATCAAATCATCATGCGCGGGCAATTAGAAGCCCAAGAAGCGCAAATTCAAGCCAATTCAACCGAACTCGCCAACCACGCCAATCGCCTGGAAACGATTGAAGCCACATTAGGCGACAGCGGGCGCAATGTCACGCCAGAACAAGCCAGCCAAATCAGCCAGGCAGTGAAAACAGTTGCGATGGTGCTTTCAAAAGCCAGCGGCAGCAATCAATATGGTGCAGTGTATGGCGAATTATACCGTCGCTTTGGCATCACCAGCTACAAGCTGCTGCCTGCCCATCGTTTCGAGGAAGCAATGCAATTTATGACCGAGTGGCACCAAAGTTTAGTGGGTGATTCACCATTCTAGAAAACTGTCGCAGAAGTAAAAGGCTAGATTAATATGACGAACACACCCCTAACACCAATTGAACAGAAAGAAATCAACTTTTACGGCGACGAATTAACGGCCGTGCGTTTGGGTGATGGTGCTATCTACGCATCTGTTCGCCACATGTGCAATGCCTTAGGCATTGACACACAAGGGCAAACCCAACGCATTAATCGACATACAATTCTGGCAAAAGGGAAAAGGGTATGTAAATTACATACCCTTCAAGGGTTACAACAAACTATCGTACTACGCGTTGACCTTGTTCCATTATGGTTGACTGGCATTCGCACCAAAACAGTTAGCGAGAATGTCAGAGAAAAATTAGAAACGTTCCAAGAAAAGGCAGCAGCCGTTTTGTGGGAAGCGTTTCAAGAAAATAGGCTCACATCCGATCCCGTTTTCTCTGATCTGCTGCAACAAACTGATTCGGAAGCAGTTCAGGCGTACAAACTGCTGGAGGGATTGCTGAAATTAGCACGCAACCAAATATACTTGGAAGCACGCATTGATTCACATGACCAAACCCTGGAAGATCACGGCCGTCGCCTGGAAACGATCGAAGCCGATATGGGGCAAACAGATCGACACATAACCGAAAGCCAAGCTACACAAATAAGTCAGGGGATCAGAGCGATTGCATTGGTGATGTCAAAAGCTTCGGGTCAAAATGAATACGGCCGTTGCTGGGGTGAATTTTACCGCAAGTTTGGTGTATCAAAATATCGACATTTACCAACTACCAAATTTGATGAAGCGATCCGTTTCCTAGATGAGTGGCATCAAAGTTTGGTAGGTGATTCACCATTCTAAATGTCAGTTGTTGGAGTAGATTTGTCATATTTTGTTTCAGGCTTGCACCGTTGCCAGACCAAATTTGACAAATCTCGTGCCTGAATAGTTACAAGATTTATTAATATACGGGCAATTACGGCCGTTTTCTAGCATAATACACTCAGTAACGTATGAATTTTGTTTACGGCCGTTTTTCTAAATGAGGCCGCAGCTAAAAAGTTACAAGGAGCTACAAATGACTCGTAATCGTAAATTAATTTTCCCTTTAAGTATTTTATTTGCCATTGTTGGCCTAGCAGCGGTGGTATTTTTGGTGCGCGCTAATCCTGACCAACTGCTGCACCAATCGGCACGTTTGATGTATGAAGCCACTGACGGCCATGCGATTGTCACTGTTGAAGTTGACATGCAAGATAATTCCAGCAGCGGTACCATTGAAGCCTGGGGACAACGTGACGTTGGCTCAGAAGGCGAACCGGCTTTTCGTGTTGAAGTCCTCGAAACAAGCAAACCTGAAGCTGCCGGTGTCGTTGCCGTCAGTGACGGTTCCCAATTCTGGCTCTGGAATCCTCAGAAAAACACAGTCTACGTGGGCACGGCCGCCGAGATGAAGGCTGCCATGCAAGCACATCATGCTGAACATGATGGTGAAATGCAACATCCAGCCGATGAGTTTGGTGATTTTGCCGGCGCTGAAGATTTTGAGATGCCCGCAACGCCCGAAGAAGCTGTCGATAAACTGCTTGAATATTTCACGGCCGAACTTGCTGGCACAGAAGACGTTGCAGGCACAGCGGCCCAAAAAATCCGCCTCATTCCCATCCCTGAACAAATGCCCGACGAACTACGCGCCAACGGTGGTTTTGTAAACGTCTGGCTGCGCAGCAGCGACAATGCCCCGCTGGCCGTTGAATATGCGGAAGGCGTCGTTGGCTATGCGAAAGCAACGGTTTCACAGTTGGAATTAAATCAAGGTGTTGATGCCGCACTGTTTACTTTTGAAATCCCTGCAGGCGCCGAGGTTGTCAATGTCGCTGATTTGGAACCACCGGCACCCATGAGCACCGAAGAGGCGGCTGCAGCCGTTGATTTTGAGATGCTCAAACCGGATTCCCTGGCTGTATCAGCCCGTTTGGTTGATGTGGTTGAAATGCGTGGCGCTTTGGTACAACAATATCGTCTACCGGATGACGGCCGTTTCACCATTGCCCAAGGCCCTGATAACGCCGCACCCATGTCTATCGAAGAAAGCGAAGCGGTCACTGTCCGTGGCACAACCGGCAATCTGATGACCGATGAAGGCGGACAACGCACGCTGTTATCCTGGTCAGAGAACGGCCAAACCTTCTGGATTGGTGGCGATTTATCAGCCGAACAAGCGCTTGAAATCGCTGAATCTTTGCAATAAATGCAAGTCTAAGTAGATGAAATTTTCGCCACGAATTTCACGAATGAATATCTCTAACTCGTGAAATTTGTGAAATTCGTGGCAGATTTTATTTCCATCAAACAAATTTCCCCCCATGACTGAAACAATTCGTCTTGAAAATCTGGAACGCCACTTCCAACGTGGTGATATGTCTGTGCAGGCATTACAAAATATCAATCTCACTGTGGAAAGCGGTGAATTTGTAGCATTGGTCGGACCATCCGGCTCTGGCAAATCAACTTTGCTGAATTTGTTGGGCGGACTCGACCATCCTTCTGCCGGTGAATTATGGCTAGATGGCATCCCGCTGCACACGGCCGGCGAAAAAGAGCGCACAAAGCATCGCCGCGAACGTGTTGGCTTTATTTTTCAAAGTTTCAATCTTCTACCGCGCCTGACGGCTCAAGAAAATGTGGCCGTACCGCTTATGTTGGCCGGCGTGGAACGCGCTGAACGTGAAAAACGCGCCGCTGAACTGCTGCAACTGGTGGGTTTGGAACATCGGCTAGACCATTACCCGACTGAATTATCGGGTGGTGAACAACAGCGCACGGCCGTTGCACGCGCACTCGTCCACCAACCCGCCCTCATTTTAGCTGATGAACCCACGGGTAATCTGGATTCCAAAACTGGTGCCGAGGTCATGAACCTGCTGCGCCGCTTGAACGCGGCCCAAGGCATCACCCTCATCGTCGTCACCCATGATGCTGAGGTCGCCGCCTACGCCGATCGCATTGTGCATTTGCGTGATGGCGAAATTGTAAATATCGAGAAAAATGAAATCGAAACGGCCGTGCCTGAAGCCGTCAATTTATCACCCGCCCCCCAAACAACACAAGATGGCTTGCGCTGGGCCGATATTGTACGGTCGGCCACACAAAATCTGGGACGCCGCCCCGTGCGTAACATTTTAACCGCCGGCGGCGTGCTTATCGGCATTGTGACATTGGTGGCAATGGTCTCCTTTGGTGTGGGTGTGCAGCGTGAAGTACAACGCAATTTTGAAACCATCGGACTGGAAAGTATTTTCGCCAGCCCGCTCTATGCAGAAGGTGACGGGTTTGATCCGTTCGCCGCACCAGAGCCCATCACACCAATTACACCAGCCGTGGTAGAAGCCATACGTGAACTGCCCGGCGTGGCCGCTGCATCGCCAGAATTGAGCTTACCACGCGGTATGGAAATGCGTTTGATTCGCGATGAGGCAATAATCCCTGTGCGCCTCACAGAAGGCGGAGAAGGTCGTTTTAGCTTTGGTAATGTCAACCAACTCATGGCAGGCGAAGACCTCGCAGAAGGGGATTCTAGCGGCACTGTGCTGTGGGCAGGATTGGCTGACCAAATTCTGGCGCCGGGTGAATCCTATGCGGACCTGATCGGCACATCAGTGCAAATAAACTTGCAATTGCCACGTGGCGAAACAGAAGATTTTGCGACGACCATCATTGGTGTGCGTGATAGTTTTGGCAGTCGTACCCTTGATTTGGGCTTGGATGAACGCGTGCGCATGAAAAGCTGGTGGTTTGACCAACCCAATATCTTGCAAGATGAAGGCTATGATATGGTGACCGTACGTGCGGATGATTTAACGGCCGTTGCCGATGTCATCACCGGTTTAGAGGAACTCAACCTGCGCACGCAATCGCTGGACACCATTTTGGATGTAGTCAATCAAGTGCTTTCTTTAATGCAAGCGTTATTAGGCTCAGTGGGTGCGCTTGCCCTGCTGGTAGCCGCCTTAGGCGTTGCCAATACGATGATGATGGCAATTTATGAACGCACACGTGAAATCGGTGTCCTGAAAGCATTAGGCGCTTCACGCGGTGAAATACGCTCCTTATTTACGATGGAAGCAGCCTTCATTGGCTTACTCGGTGGCTTTTTTGGACTGCTGGCCGGTGCCTTATTAGGCCGCGTCGTCGATTGGATCGCCCATCGTTATCTGATTAGCGAGGGTGTAACGGGTGTGGGCGTATTGTCAATTGTGCCACCCTGGTTAGCGATTGGCGCCTTAATTTTCGCCGCCTTGATTGGCATTCTGGCGGGACTATATCCGGCTGCACGCGCAGCCCGTTTAGATCCCGTAACAGCACTGCGGCATGAATAAATAAAGTTCTCCTCAACACGTCTTAAAACGTGCGTATTGCGTCCTATGTCAATGAAATGCACCAGGCTACGCAATACGCAATACGCACTACGCATACAATACTTGCCTTCGTAGCCATCGTAGGGTAACAGTCAGCTAAATATACGCGAAGCGGCCAGACCATGAACTAACAGTCTGTCATAATACAATCAACTTACACAACACGTTGAGGAGACAGCAATGTTAGCAAATTTAGACCAAACACAACCAACCAGACCCGTTTCAATTCCTACAAAAGTATGGCGTCCGAGTGGAACGGCCGTTGCGTTCATTTTGGGTCTTGTTCTATTCATTGCTTTACTCTTCCTCCACATCCCCCTGCTAGCAGCCAGCGGTATCACCCTGTTGGCCAGTGGATCTTTACTCATCGGCAATACCCTGCTGCGGCAATCCGCCTCCCAAAAAGCACCAGCCTGGGAACAAGCCTTCTTAGGGCAAGCCGTTGGTCTAGCAGGACTTGTCCTCCTTATCATCGCTCTGATTTAATAGCCAATGGTCAATTGCCAATGGTCAATTGACCATTGATCCCCCTTATTTTACGCCCGCACTAACACAAATCTTATAAACCCTTGACATTCATGACGCAATGCGTTATAGTTCTGTTCATCGTCTGACGCATTGCGTCATGAAAATAAAAACTAACAATACTTCCTAAAATCAGGAAGATTATCTAACATTTAAGAGGTGAACAAAATGGCTGAAAAATTACAAGGTGTACAAGAACAAGCACAAAACGTTTATGGTAAGGTTTATGGCTCCGCCCACAAAACTTTCTTAGCCGGTGTTGGCGTTATCGCCTGGGCACAAGATGAAATCGTGGATTTATGGGTGCATAGCAATGAATTTGCTGATAAATTGGTCGAGCGTGGTGAAGAAGTAAGTAAAGCACGCCAGGCACAAATCAACGAAATGATCGAAAAAAATCAGGCACAAGTAAAAGATGCTGCTAACAAAACAACTGAAACCTTCGACAAATATTCCGAACAGGTTTTGACTCGCGTCAATGTTAAATTGCCAACTGTTGAGGATTTGGATGTGATCAACAAAAAAGTCGCCTCTCTGACCCGCAAACTAAACAAAACCGCCAAAGATCAGCAAGAAGTGCTGAATGATTTGGATGCAAAAGTCACAAATATAGACAGCAAGTTAGACGCAATTCTGGAAGAAAAAGTAGTTGCCTAAACACAATAACTGTTGAATTTGAAATCCAAAAGAACCTGCCAAATTGGCAGGTTCTTTTTTTATTAATTTAATGCAAAACAATCTAAAGTGCGCTATACTCATTAGCGAAGAGTGAAATTTACATATTCTTAAAGTTTTTTTGCTACATTAACTGTATTGGATGCATAAACTTCTTTAGCAAAAAAATCCCATACTTTAAAGAATACTCCATAATTGATGGAAACTATACATACAACTGATGTTGATACTGCACGCTTGCAGCATCAACTTGAAGTTCAAAGTCACATAATTGAAGAGACATTACGGCATTACGGCCGTACGCATAGAGAAGTAACGAGCGGCGCAATAACTGGCGGTTATGTCGAGCATGATTTTTTGCGTTACGATATACCTGGAGCGTACTTAAACGGCTCTTCACACCTGATTGAAAGCGCATTGGCACAACGCTTAGGGGCAGCCGTCACTATTCAAAATCAGACGAACCAGCTCTCTGTAGAAGTATCCCGTTCCCGGCCAGCAGTCGATCTTTTTACACTCCTCACCCGCAATCATCTCGTTCAAAACAGGGCATTAACTGGCGTGTTAGGACTTAATCCACATGGAAAAGTGCTCAAATTAGATTTATCAGAGTCGGGTCATGTATTAATTACAGACCCCTTGAGCCGTGGCAAGTCGAGCTTAATCAGATCCTTGGCGGTTTCACTGGCGCTTGTCAGCCGTCCCAGCCAATTACAGTTTATAACGATCGACAATCCAAAAAACGACAGCTTAGGCGCCTTAAACTTTTTGCCCCAATCCTATCTTTTACACCCCCTTCAATCCGAAACCAACCAAATCCTTGAGACCTTAAAACAACTAGCTGATCAGTTATCGTATCCAAGCATAAACGGCCGTTCGCGCCCACACATCGTCATTTTTTGGGATGATATTGATTATCATCTTGAAAAGGGCATGTTTGATCTGATAGCCGCCGTTAAGCAGGTTTTGGCTCACAAAGAAGATGTTACCTTGATCATGACAACACGCCATCCGCAGAACCCCATGCTTACCTACCTGCAACGGTATATTCAAACCCGCATCAGAGGTGAAGCACTGCCAAGTTCAGCCAGGGATACCTGGCAAGGGGCATTTAACATGTCGCCAACCAAACGAGCCGGCAATCAGCATTTCCAAGCCGCTTATGCCGATCCGTATGATTTGAGCTTTATTTTCAAACGCTTAAGGGAAAACGGCCGTGATCGCCCCCCACAAATCCTCCCCACAATCAGTAACGCCCAACTCCAAATTTAACTTCTCAAATCTTCAATTACTCAAAAAAACGCGCTAAACTTTCCGTAAACGGCGGATAAGCCACGCCTTTCTCGGTAATAATTGCAGAGACATATTTGGCCGGTGTCACATCAAAGGCTGGATTTCCAACTTCGATGCCATCCGGCGTAATTTGCCAATCGCCTGCATGGGTGACTTCGGCCGCTGGCCGTTCCTCAATCTCAATGCCATCACCAGTAGGTGTACCCATATCAATTGTTGAAGTTGGGGCAGCCACATAAAAGGGTACGCCGTTCTCATGTGCAACGACGGCCAGATTGTAAGTACCAATTTTGTTGGCGACATCGCCATTAGCCGCCACCCGATCAGCCCCCACCACACAAAAATCGACGCCCTGTGTGCGCATATAATGGCCAGAAGCGCCATCGGCAATCACTTTGAAGGGCACGCCCAACTGCTGTAACTCCCAGGCTGTCAAACGGCCGCCTTGCAAACGGGGCCGCGTTTCATCAACCAATACATTGATGTTTTTACCTGCTTCATGCGCCGCTCGAATCACGCCTAAAGCGGTTCCATAATCAACGGTCGCTAATGTGCCGGTATTGCAGTGATGGATCGCGGTGGCGTTTTCGGGCACAAGATCGAGTGCATTTTGGCCTAACTGGCGGTTGATAGCCGCATCTTCAGCGGCGATCGCTTTGGCTTCAGCAACGGCCGCTGCCCGCAAAGCTTCCACATCAGTCAAAGTAGGATCTTCTAACCGTTCCAACATACGCTCGATTGCCCAGAACAAGTTTACGGCCGTTGGTCGTGATTGGCGTAGAATGTGAGCGGCCGTTTTTAGATCAGCACGTACGGCCGTAACATCAGAGCCCTGCGACTGCA
>CAYGMR010000048.1:16963-17559 GCA_964350725.1 uncultured Ardenticatenaceae bacterium
TAAAGCCATGCCATACCCCGCCGCTGCACCAATTGCTGGTGCGCCGCGAATCACCATATCACGAATCGCAGTCGCCACCTCGCGATAATCGGTGTAATCGTTATAAATGGTCTCATGTGGCAGTTTACGCTGGTCAATCATGCGCACAACACCTTCATCAAGCCAAGCAATCGTAAAATAACTCATCAAAAAATTCCTCCAAATAAAAATCCACAGAATAAAAAGCTACACAAATTATATGATCAAATCTGTATAAACTGTCTAATCTGTGGATCGAAGTTTAAAAGTTAGGGTGTTTTTTGCTCTGACTACAACGAATACCTCGACGCGCTCAGCACAAGTTGAGGAAAGAACGTTTTTTTTCTTGCGTCTTCAATTCAGTCCTACCCTCATTCGCTGCAGCCATCTTTCACATACTTTTACGGCCGCGGAACAATCCAACGACAAGCGCAGCAAATGCGGCCATAACCCCCACCGCAGCAGCCACCTTACCCGCTTTCGCCACGGTTTCTTTCTCAGGGACAATGGCCTTGATGGGCTGCATCCGTTGCGCGGGGGTCGTGCCAAAAGCGAGATGCAACACGGCCGAACCCAAC
>CAYGMR010000049.1:0-2196 GCA_964350725.1 uncultured Ardenticatenaceae bacterium
AGGTGGCAAATTGACAGGTTCAACCACTTCGCCGCCAGCAAGATTTTCATCAGATGAACCTACCATAACCTGATAGGCTTCATCACCAACTACGACCAAAACTTGTTGACCAATCGCGAAATATTGGCCTAAGATTGGTTCTGTGGCTAAAAGATCGAAGTAGGTGTCACCCGCAAACTCGATGGTTGTGAGGTTGTGGCTTTCGGCATCGTAGGTGGTGTCGATCCAGACGTTATTTTGGCGCACAAAGGTTTTACCACCGACCGCCTGGATGGGTGCGGTGGTGGCTGTGCCGGATTGATTGCCAGCAACGGCCGTTGACAAAGCCATGGGTGCTTCTGCAGCCGCCATCATCGATTCCGCGGCAGCCTCTTCAACCACAACCTCCGTCACAACTCGCGTTACCTCCACATCTTCGCCTTCTAATACAGACATGGCTTCTGCGCCAGTTTGTTCACGCATACTATCCGCGATGTCATCTTCTTCGATTAAGAAGCTGGTGTAGGGGGTGATAATGCCGTAGCGCGTGGAGAGATTGATCACGCTTTGCACAAGTTCTGCGTTTTCGCCGTGCAGCCGAATTTCGCGCAGCATATGGCCGATGGCACGCGTCGCCCAAAGACGGGGAATGAAGTCATCGCCGCCAGCATCTTGGAAATTTTGCTCAGGATAGGTGAACGTTTGAGAACGGCCGTTGACATCTCCACTCAGCGTAATCGTTGCTGGGCCACTCTCGCGGTAACGGCCGACCAATGTTAACTGTGTGCCAGCAAACAGATCCGGCAAGGTTTGTGGATAGAGTTGTTCGACCTTAACACCATCGACCGCCAGGCTGATGTTACTTAACACAGGACTGCTGATTTTGGCATAGAAGCTGCTCACAACCTCATCAATGCGTTCGTCAGGACGCACATAGATAGTCGTGCCACGATACGTTTCTGTCAGGCTGTCGAGTAAGTTGGGATCGACATCGTTGCCGACACCAAAAGCGAAGATACGTGCGTTGGACGGCAATTCGTTGGCTACCGCATCCAGCAAGAAGCCGGTTTCAGTGATGCCCTCGGTTGCCAGACCATCGGTGAGGAAGATGATACTGGTCGGCCGTTCGTTGTCAACCAATGCTGATGCCTCCAATAAGGCTGTGGAGATATTGGTGCCACCCACCGCAGTTAATCTGTTGATATAGGCTGTCGCTTGCTCAACTGCATGTGGTGCGGTGAGTCCATCCTCAAAAAGACGGACATCAGTGCTGAAGCTGACCACATTAAACCGATCTTCTGGGTTAAGATGGCTGATGACATAATTGGCGGCATCTTGTGCTTGGGTCAATTTCTCGCCTTCCATACTGCCAGAGGTATCGAGTACTAAAATGACATCTTTGGCGACGATTTCCTCAGTAGCGATGCTGGGAGCGATCAACAGCGTGAAGAGGCCATCCTCACCAACTGTGCGATAACTGAGCAAATTCAGGCCGATTTCTTCTGGTGATACGGTGTAATAGAGACCGAAATCGCCTTCTGGGGTGACATTTTGGGCTTCGTAACCAACCACAGCCCGGTTTTCACCGTCACGGAAGATGTCGACCGGGTGCGAGGGGGAATAGATGGCGCGAATTGTTTGTTCGGAATCGACTTCGACACGGATGCGCTGTTCATCGAGCGGCACATTGGTGTAGAGATTGGTTGATTGCGGATAGATGTAATGGATCAGGCCGTTGTCAGCGGGCAAGAGTTGGCTGTATTCGATTTCGATGAGCCGTTCTTCCCCGGCAGGGATTGGAAAAACATTGGCCTGAATGGCGTCATGGTCGACATATTCAAGCAGGGCTGGGTCACGTAGTTGACGCACGATTTCGTCATAAATCTGGCGCGCTTCTCCTTTTTCGAGGATTTTGGCATCAATGGGTTGCCCGTTGACCCACATGGTGAGCTGCGATACGGCCGCTCCCTTGGGCAGAGGAAATAGATAGGTGCCTTCCAACAGCCAATCATTTTCGTTTACAAATAGTTGTTCGATGTGGGTGGTGGCGATTTGATCGTTGATGGTGACATCCACGTATTGATGGTCGATACGTAAGCCATCGAATTGTGGCGGCGGTGGGGGTGGTACGGGGACGATATCTTGTGCGACAACAACACCTGTGCTGAGTAGAGCCGAAGTGGCCGTTGCTGCTAACAAACTCACGAATAACAAAAC
>CAYGMR010000049.1:2206-7970 GCA_964350725.1 uncultured Ardenticatenaceae bacterium
ATCCACGTATTGATGGTCGATACGTAAGCCATCGAATTGTGGCGGCGGTGGGGGCGGAACGGGGACAATTGGTTGGGCCGCAACGGCCGTATTGAATAAAGCCGAAGTGGTCGTTGCTGCCAACAAACTCACGAATAACAAAACAAACACGGGTAAAAATCGTCTAATGCGCATGACAACCTCCATAAAAAAGTTTCCGATTTGCCCACCCGACAGGATTTAACTGGCAGGGGAATGCCCCGCCACGGAATAGCTCCTGGTTGCTTACAAATGGATTTGGGTGTGGGCAGACCGGCTGGACGGATTCGACACAGATAATCCATGATCTCAACTTATGGCTTCTCCTCCAACGGCCTCATCCGCCAGCCGGTCTTAATTGAGACTGTCTGATAGACGCTGGCACTTTGCTAAAGGTTCCCCACTAAACATATTTGATTTTCAGTTTCGTGCTCCAGGGTTCAGCATGTTACAATTTGAAGGTCATTGTCGTCGGACTATCTTCAAAACATTGTTTCCATCTATACCTGTCACGCTGGATTCACGATTTTGTTTTATGCTGGCAGCATTGTATGGTGCCGCATGGTGTTCAAACACCATGCTATCAAAAAGAAACCTGCTTAAGCAGGTTAAAAATAGAGGGAGTGAGATATGTTTCATCCTAAAAAATCAAATGGGCAGGGAAACGGCGACTTCGGCTATACTCAGCACGGGCGTTGGCTGAGTATAAGCATGATTATCGTCATGAGCATGTTGCTGCTTGTCATCAGTTTTGTTACGCTAAACAAAAATACACTGCTGGCTGCCGCTGCCCCTGTCGCTGAGGATGCTCAAGAAGCAACTGATGAGCTGTCTTTCGCTCCCCCTACAGAAAACCAATTTCAATTTGATGAGGAATTTGTATCCGACCTGCCCGTACGTGAAATAAACAGCTTGGGCAGTCGCGACAACACCATGAGCATCGCTATCGGCGATCTCAATGCCGATGGCCTCCTAGACATTGTCTTTGGCAATGGCCCCAAAGATTTCGATCCTGAAGTAAACCGTATTTTCTTTAACGATCCTCAAAACCCAGGCGATTTCTCAAATCCAGATTTGCTGCAAGATATCGGCGAACCGACTAAAACCAGCAGCGTTGTCCTCGCTGACTTGAATGGGGATGGCATGTTAGATATCGTGTTTGGCAATATGGGCACACCCAACCAAATCTTCTTTAATGACGGCCAGGGACAGTTTGCCGAACCACAAAATTTTGGCACCGAAACAGGCGACACAAACGGCATCGCAGTGGGTGACGTCGATGGCGATGGTTTCCTCGATATTGCAGCTGGCAATTGGGGCACGCTTGAGTCGCCAGAAGAAAATCGTTTATACCTCAACGACGGCACGGGCACATTTAGCCTGGAAAATTCGCACGTCATTGGTACAACTCCCAAGCCAACAGCAAGCATCGCCTTTGGTGATATCGATCAGCAAAATGGCCTTGATATTGTTGTGGGTAATACGTTTGCTGAAAACGAGGTTTTTTTTAATGATGGCGCCGCAAATTTTGACAATGATGAGTTGGTAAAAATATTTGGGAATGATAGAGACGGCAACGGCCGTTACGACGACGACTATAACCAAAACATCGTCTTGGGGGATATGAACACAGATGGCGTTTTAGATATCGTCTCCTTGAATCAATTTGACGATCATCTTTTTGTCACCTATTTGCAATTTGACGACGAGGGCGTTGTTGATCCGACAAGTACAGAATTTATACCCTTTCCCCTATTTCTTGAAACTGCATATGACTACAATGGGCTAGAATATTCCTTTAGCCCCCCAGTTACCGATGTAACATTGGCCGACATAAACAGTGACGGTTGGTTAGACTTTGTCGCGGGCGTAGGTAGCAGCGAGGCGCCCGATCGCAGTCGCGTTTTCTTTAATCCGCTCGTGGAACAATGCGCCGTGGATCAACTGTCTATCGTCGATATGTTAATCGATGATCCAGACGCGCTTGGTTTTGATGATCTAACGCTGGATGAACAAGAACTTCTGTTTGCAGACATTGAAGATTGTAACGACGCCCAAAATAAAGTTTCCTTTGCCGACGCGATGGTATTTGGAGCCGAGACATCAACAACGGCCGTTGCCGTCGCCGATTTAGATAATGACGGCATGCTTGATATTGTTGAAGCCAGTTGGCAAGGGCAAAGAAGTTGGGTCTATTACCTGGAAACCGTCGGCCTATTTTCAACACTCGATACATTTAATGGCGGCACCAACATTCAAGCCATGACAACCGGCGACGTAAACAATGATGGTCAAATCGACATCGTAGCAACACGCTTTAACACAACAACCCATCGCACTTTCTTAAATGATCTGGCGTCTTATGGTGAATTTGCATTTTTTGAAGAGGGCGTCACATTTGGCGAGGGTGGCGGTGGCAACCATATCGCGCTAGCCGATATGAATAACGACAGTCATCTCGATATCATCATTAGCTATATAAACGCTCCTAACCAGATTTTTTATAATGATGCTGAGGGCTTGGGCCAATTTGGCACAGAGACCGGCTTCATCGATTTTGACACGCTTGCTCGTGATCCGCTCGACCCACTCAATCCAGACCAACCCGATGTGTTTGATGAACCGTTACGCCCGGAAAAGACACGAGCATTCGCCATTGGTGATCTGGATCATAAAAATGGATTAGATGTTGTTGTGGCCAATGAAGGTCAAAACAATGTATATCTCAACGATGGTGACGGTGGCTTGACCTTGGCCTATGGGTTTGGTGACCCGTTTTTGCATACAGCCAGTGTCGCGCTGGGTGATTTCAACCAGGATGGCTACCTTGATGTGGTTGTGGGCAATATCACCGCCTTTGGTGAAGCGTATTTAAGTCCACAACCAAATCTCGTGTATTTAAATGACACGACTGGACAACTACTGCCTGGCATTCCGTTTGGCGAGGCTGCCCCAACGAGCAATATCGCTGTGGGTGATTTTAATGGTGACAGCGTGCTTGATGTCGCGGTTGGTAATGATAACGCGGAACAAAATGGCATTTATTTAGGTGATGGTGCTGGTGCGTTCTTTTTGGATAGTGTGTTTGGTGGTCGGCGCGGTACGCTGCATCTCGAAGCAGCCGATCTGGATGCTGATGGGGATTTGGATTTAATTGAACGCATCTTCGGCAAAATCATCGCGCATATCAATAATGGCAACGGCCGTTTCCGTAGTCTCGATCCCATAAACAGCGGCTATGGTACCACCGCGCTGGCGCTGGGCGATTTGAATGCCGATGGCTTGCCGGATTTGGTTTATAGCTTTGCCGATTATGGCGATTGTGGCGGTAACATTGGTAATTATGGCTGTGTGCAATGGAACACAACCCGCCTCACAAACCAACCGTTTAGCAGCAGTGGCGGTTTGCCCAACAATCCACCCTTTATCAAACCCTATCGCCCGTGGCTCACGGAAGTGATCAGCAGTTCCGAAATCATCACACCCCAATTACAAACACAGGGTTTCTCAAATCCGCAAATTTTCAACAATCGGTTCATCACCGTGCCCTATAAACTGTATGACAATGAAGGCGACCGAGTCGGCCGCATTGAAGGTTACTATTCGCTCGATGGTGGCGGCTCTTGGCTGCCCGCCATTCCCGCCAATGTAACCGATACACTCAATTTGGAAACCACACCGTGGGGCACGCCCTACGAATTTGTGTGGGATACGCGCCAATCGGGTGTGTTTGGACAATCAGACAATGTGGTTTTGTCCTTATTGGCGTATCCGACATCCCGAACGGCAGCGCCAGTGGGCACATTTACGTATACAGGCACAACGGCCGTTTCACAGCAACGGCCGTATGCATTAGCCGATACCTTTCCCTTCCGTGTGGCCGGTACCCAAATTCAAGTCTCCCAATCCGGCGATGAAGGCAACCTGGAACAAGCCATTGTGATGCACTTGCCTTATGGTCAAATCGAAGGGGCACGGCCGTTAAGTAATGCGCGGGGCCAACCCTTCCACCCCGATAGCCGCGGTTTCTTGCGCGGTCGGGGCAGTGTGGCCATCAGCGACACCCTGTTTGCTATGATTCCCGTCACGCCAACGCTACCCTATTCGTTCACAGACAAAGTCTCGCTTTTTTATACAAATGGCATTGCCACGGAAGAAACGCTGCGTGGACATGAGGTCACAGACAGTGGTATTCAAAAATTAGACGTATCAGATGAAAATCCTTTGCTGCTTTTCAACTTAGATGTTGCGCTTGAATGGGATTCAAGCAACGACGAAGCGTTTATGCGCGATTTAGACGACAGCATACGCAGAGCATCCGAGCTGTTGTTTGATACAACCAATGGGCAAGCCGCTATTGGCACGGTGCGCCTTTTCCACAACAAACAATATTGGCCGCTTGTTGACATTGTAATTGAAGCCAATAACAGCATTCGTCCCTCAGCTGCCATTGGCGGCTTTACACAACGGCCTATTTCAGAAACAGTAATCGTGCAAAATGAGGGTGTATCTAGCACGCAAATTGTTCCCAATGCGTATGCAAACAGTCAAATCAAGATGGGTACGGTCTGGGACCCCTATGGGGAAAACACAACCGAGCTGGGCACAGATTGGTGGCAATCATTAGCCCATGAACTGGCCCATTATCTATTGTTTTTGCCCGATAATTATATGGGATTCAAAGGGGATGATAAAGATGCTTTCGGCCGTATCAATTGCCAGGGCAGCTTCATGACATCTACCTATGATCCAGCTTACAGCGAGTTCCTGACGGATGCCGAATGGACGGGACAATGTCTCGACAGCCTCGCTGAACTCACAACTGGACGTACTGATTGGGAGACCATTCAAACCTTCTATCCAATGCTGAATGCGCCCAGTAGTTCGATGGAAGGACCACGCATTATGCCTTTGGATGTAACTAGCTTGGTTTCTTTTACACCGGAAGAAATGCGTACGGCCGTTGCTACCCGCAATTTTGATGTGCGTGATGCCAACAACGAACGCGTACGCTTGCCAAATGCCCAGGTTTATCTATTTCAAACGCAAGGCACGCAAGACCCCACCGATGATATGATCATTAAACTCGGCGCACCAACGGGCGGTGGCGACCGCCTTAAAGTACGTGGCGCTTTCCCTGGCGATCGTCTCTGCCTGTTTGACCACAGCGGAACACAAGGCTATTCTGGTTGTATTGAATCGCTGCAACCTTCTGATGTATCCATTCATGTTGCGCCCGTTGCCATGACTCAATCTGCTGGCATTCAGTTTAGCCCAATTACCAGCAATACCATGCGCATGACAATCACAAAGTCCATAACAGATGGTCTGCCAATTTGGCAACCAGCGATTCAAATCCAGCCTGTAACCAGCCGCACCATGCAGATCACAGTCACACAAGGCATTTCAGACAACCAGCCATTGAATGTACAGCTTTATCCCGCCCATTATTGGTCAGTGCCCGGCTTTGCCGGCTTATCTCCAACCGCTACCATGCAAACCATCAACAACATCACCCATACCCAAACGCTCACCATGCGTTTGCCAGCCTATGATGTTGTATTACGCACTTGGGTTGAAGGTGATACGGGACGAGAATCAATCGGCCGTTTCCAATTAAATCCACCGTGGGAGTCGAACGATCAGGTAACTGGTGGACCAAACAACATTGGTATTGGCGGACCAAACAATATCGGCATCGGTGGGCCAAACAACATCGGCATCGGTGGGCCAAACAACATCGGCA
>CAYGMR010000049.1:8070-17450 GCA_964350725.1 uncultured Ardenticatenaceae bacterium
CCAAACAACATCGGCATCGGTGGGCCAAACAACATCGGCATCGGTGGGCCAAACAACATCGGCATCGGTGGACCAAACAACATCGGCATTGGCGGACCAAACAACATCGGCATTGGCGGACCAAACAACATCGGCATCGGTGGGCCAAACAACATCGGCATCGGTGGGCCAAACAACATCGGCATCGGTGGACCAAATAATATTGGTATTGGCGGACCGAATAACATTGGCATTGGCGGAACAAATAGTAATTTAAGTAATGCACCAATTTTGTCAGCTGATGCCCAGGTCGTTGTTTATAACCAAAAAGGTTACTTTGCAAGTAATGGGATTGAAACTATGCAACTGCTAGAATCAGTACCTAAACTTACCCAATCACCCTGGCTTGTTCCCGTTGGGCAAGCCTATCAAATAAACTTGACTTCAGACATCACAGACACACGCATCATTGCATATACTTACCTACAGCGTGATATACCTGACGGCTATGAACACACGTTATCCCTCTACTTTTTGCCAAATGGTTCTGAAAAGTGGCAGCAACTAGAAACAGATAAATATGTAGAGAATTTAGTAGTTGCAAATTTAGAAAATGAAAGTGGCATTTACGCAGTTATGTCCACAGTAGAAATGCCGTCGCTAAATCCGGGATGGAACTTATTCACATATCCTATGCCGGGTTCTCGACCAATTACAGAGGCGCTGGCGTCACTCACGACCACTTATACAGTACAAGAAGCAAGTCCACCATTTGATGTACCGACTACTAATACAAACAATGAACCTGTCGATACCTTTGATTTCGGACATATTTACTGGGTTTGGCTAGACGGCAACGAATCAATGATTCCGTTTTTAGCTCCACCCATGAAATTGCCCGATGGAACATTTACAGGGCAGTGATAAGTTACTCAAACTGCCGCAGCCTCGAATGCTGCGGCAGTTGCAATGCTAATTTCGCTCCATACCAGTCTTTTTATTCGCCAACCACACCTCTTGCAACTCACGATTGTAGGGCACATTATTCAGAAATTGATATTTTAAATTCGGATCATGAATTCTTGCCGCGCGTTCCTGTAAATAATTATAGCCAGTTTGTAAAATCCCCAGTGCATCAGATTGCAAGCGTGACTCTTTTTTGGCTGCAAAATCCAAAACTCGATAACAGATCAGATAAACTTGTCCCAAAATTTCAATACCAACAACACCATTCACATCAATCCATTCGAGGATATTCGAGACAAGGTTTGCAGCTAGATTGTAGTCATGTTCTGTACGCGCGACTTGAGCCAAACCTGCAAGTGCTCCTATTTTGGCTCCTTCATCACCGACTTCTTCAAAAATCTTCTTTGCTTTTTCAAAAGCCGCTTTACTTTGAACCAACTTTGTTTTTTCAGTCAAAGCGTAACCATAATGTGTCAATGTGTATCCCAGTGAGCGTTGATTATCAATCCTATCTTGAATGTTAAGGGCTTGTTCAAAATAAATTATAGCTTCAGTAATGTGACCCTGATAATGAGAGGTTAAACCGAGTGTATCTAAGCTAACCGCCTCTCCTTCGAAGTGTGCCATTCCGCGAAAGATTTTTAATGCTCGCTTATGATATTCACGAACTTTATCAAAAGCACCTAGCTCAAAATAGCTATTACCAATATGAGATAAATTGTGAGCTTCTGCATAACGCCAACCAATTTCTCTGCATAACTTATATGCAATTTCGTAATGGGTATTGGCAGCAACAAAATCGCCTTTTGCATATTCGATAATTCCAAATAAATCCAGGCATCTGATTTCACCCTGAATATCCTTTAGCGTTTGGTAGGTAGCCATCGCTTGCTGTACATTTTTTTGTGCTTCCAAAAAATTAGCTTGGTAATAATTGCTAATGCCTAAATCATACAAACATTGCGCTTCTAAGTTAGATAGGTGTTGCTGGCGTGAAATCTGCAAGGCGTTCTCAAGGTAAGGTATGGCTTCTTTGCCTTGGCCTTGTTGCCAAAGGGTGCGGCCCCAACGATGGTATGCTTTGGCTTCGCCAGGTAAGTCGCGGGCTGTTTTTGCAATGGCAAGTGATTTTTGTGCGTTTGTGGCAGCATCGTCGTATTGGCCAATGACTAAGGCATAGGCAGATTGACGTAAAGCTAGCTCGGCACGTTTCTGGTTATCTGTTTGTGCTTCTAAAAGCTGGTCTAGTTGTGCCAAGTCTTGCTGTTGTTTTTCACGGGAGCCTAGCCAACTATAGACTTCTTCGCGCTCCATCAAGAGTCGGTAACGCACTTCAAGATCATCTTCCACTGTCAACCGCAGGGCACGGCCGAAAAACGCGAGCGTTTCTTCATTTTGGTAATTGCTTTTGGCTTGCATGGCAGCGCGTTCATAATAACTGAGGGCTTTGATGACAATGTCAGCTTCGTCATAATGATAGGCGATTTGACCGAAATGGGGGGATGTGTCGGCTTGGTAAACTGTTTCGTAGGCAACGGCCGTTTTCTCATGCAAAACCCGTCGTCGTGATCTAACCTGCATTTTATAGGCCGCGTCACGTAACAAAGCATGTTTGAAAATATAACGTTGCTCGCTGAGCGGGAACCAAAGCGCATCCTCGGTGCCGGTTTGTAAGTGTGTGGCTAAATCCAGCTGGGGATCGGCGACCGCTTGTAAAATATTGATTTCAAACTCGCGCCCTAAAATCGAAGCTTGTTGCACAACCGACCGCACATCGGGCGTTAAGCGATCCAGGCGTGCCACCAACAAGGCGCGTGCATCGGTGGGCAGTGAATCCGTCAAATCGGCTTGCTGGCTCGTTTCAAACTGTTCGAGCAAATCCGCTTCCTGCAAATACAACAACATTTGCTCTACAAAAAACGGATTGCCGTCGGTGCGTTCCGCCAAGAGAGTGGCTAATGCGACAGGAGGCACATATCCTAAAAATGTGTGCGCCAGATCATCAATGGCGTCTGTGCCCAGCGCTTGCAGCGCTAACGTTTGTTGTGGGAAATCTGCCGCGAATAGATCATCAGCAACGGCCGTTCTGCCCGTCGCCAACACAGCCAGAGGATATGACTCAATATCATGCGTCAGTATCGCTAAAAATTGGCGCGAATCTTCGTCGAGCCAATGGGTATCTTCCACATGCAAGATAACCGGCTGCTGTAAACTCGTCGCCAGGAAAAAAGTTTTGAGTGCGTACAACGTATTTTCGAAACGTAGTTGCGGCTCTAATTGCGCAAAGAGCGAATTTTCCCAATGCAAATCAACCAAATGCGCCAGGAAGGAACGCCCGCGCTCGAGCTCAGTTTGCAAGGGCGCGGCATTGGTTGCCGCCAGCAGTTCTTGCAAAATGCGATCAAATGCGTGGCGATTGGCAGCCGTCGATTGCTGTGCCGATTGTCGGAAATAATCGCGCAAAAAATAACGGAACGGATTGAGTGATTGGCGCAGGATTTCATCCGTCTGGCATACAAAAAACTGACACGGGTTTGTGATTTGGACTTTGTTTAAAAATTCATAGACGAGCCGACTTTTGCCAATGCCGGCTTCACCGTTGAGCAGCATTGCGCCCGGGTTACGGCCGTTACGCCAGGGAGCTAACCAGTTGTGTAATTGCTCAAGTTCAGCCCCACGTCCCACCAACGCGCCGCTGTAGGGGGTGACCACCGCGTTTTCGCGACGGCCGTTTAGCAAATAGACGGGTTGTGGTGCTTGGAAACCTTTAAACGGCCGTTCGCCACTGAATGAAAGGTCGAACTGCTGTTCAGCGCGACTTGCCGTCTTGCCATCCAGCCAGATTTCGCCCCACGCTGCCGCCAGCATATGGCGTGCCGCCAGATTGACGCCACGGCCGTAACAGGTGTATTCCTCGGCCAATGCGGAACCGACAAAACCGGCGTGTGCAATGCGATAGGTGACGCCGGCGCGCAGGGGAAGCGTGCTCCTTTGACGCAGTTCGAGGATCAAGTTGAGGATGCGTGCCAGGTCGCTTTCATGGCTGACGGGTGCGCCCCAAAACAGCAGCAGATGGCAGCCTTTGTCGCCAAAATCGATGCGGTTAAGCAGCCCCCCATAAGTTTGTTGCAGCTCAAATAAAACACGTACAAATTTAGTGATCGCGGCGTGATCTGGCTGGCCTTTTAAGCTGATAAACAGGTAGTGGATATGGCGGAACTCGCCGTCGATGTCTTGTTGCAGCAAGCGACGCGGGAAGAAGCGGGTGGCGAGGTCAAGGTTATAAGGTGGCACGGTTGCAGGTTGCAGGGTTGGAAGATCGGTGGTGAAGTTTGTGATGCGCCAATGGGTGTTGGTGGCAACGGCCGTTGCGCCCACAGTTATTGCCGCCCGGTAAACGGCCGTATCGACAACAATATCACCCGCCTGTGCCTCACTTTCTGCATCGGCACAACCGGTTACTGCCGTTCCGCGAAAATAGTAGGCGGCGCGTGTTTGGTCGGGTGCGTGGATGATGCCCCAAACGGCCGTGCCGCCGGCCAGCCCGACTTTGGCTGAAAAAGTGAAATCGCCATACGGGGTGGTTTGCAGGGCGTTGTCTTGCATGGTTGTTTGCATGGCTGTGGCGGCGGACAAAGCCTGCAATGCCGCCATCGTCTCATTGGCACTGTCCGCCGGGAAAATGGCGGTAAAGGCATCGCCCGCGAAGTTGCTGACAAAGCCGCCTTGCGCATAAACGGCGTCGATCAGCGGATCAAAAACGGTGCGCATCACCGTCGCCAGCACTTCGGCACCATGCTGCCCATGCTCCAGTAATGCTTCGGTCACTTGCGTGAAGCCGGCAATATCAACAAAGAGACCCGTGGCTGGGAAACGGCCGTTGTTCTCTTTGTCGGCTACTTTATCTAAGATGAACGGGGGAACCAAAATATGCATACATTTGCATTTTAGCCTACCTCTCGGTACATGTCACTCTGATCCAAAAACAACCAACTCTTCATCACCGCTCAGGGGCGTGTCGCCGATCATGCCCGTCATTTGTGCAAGCGTATTCCGCGATGTGGAAGTAGGAAGTTATGCATAACGGGATATTTGTTAGATGAGAGCGGGCGCGGTCAGTTATAGCATCAAGGGCGCTCCCTATTTAGTCGCCAGCCGTTTTCAACTTAGCTGTTTTTCTTTTTATCCGTATCTGATTCTTGTTGTTGTACAAGCTTGTCCAAACCTGTGAGGGTCATTGACACGTTGTGGGGGCTGCCGATTGCGCGGAAGAGGGCGAGGGCGGTTGTGTAGTGGGTGTGGGCGGTGGTGAAGTCGGTTTGGGCAACGGCCGTATCCCCCAAATAAACCAGACACAACCCCGGACCACGTTTATCATCCAGTTTTTCACGGATTGACAAACTTTCGCGGAAACGTGTTTGCGCCTCGCCATAATCGCCCGTGGCATAGGCGACACGTCCCAAATTGGTGAGTGAAAAGCCCATGCTCCAACGGTTGCCAAGTGCCTCTTCCAAAGCCAAACTTTGCAAGCAATACTCGCGTGCCACAGCATACTCCGCTTGACTGTAGGCGATCTGGCTGAGGATATTATTGGCAATTGCTTGATAGTAAGCATGGTTCACTCGTTGGCTTAAAGCGAGCCCTTCAAGCGCGATTGCTTTTCCGGCCGTATCTTCACCCGCTCCAGCAAGTGCAGCCGCCAAGAAGTTTAAGCTATACAGTTTGACGCTTGGATCCGGCGCAGATTGCAACTGTGCGAGGCTTGCTTTGAGCAGGTCAATGCCCGCTTGCTGTTGACCGATCAAAAAGGTAAACCAGCCCTGGCGTGCCAGCAGCTTGCCATAGATCGTGTCGAGATGGGGGTCACGCGACATGGATTGTAAGCGCGTGACGGCCAGCGTAAACATCTCAACCCCTTCTGCAAACCAACTGCGCATGTAATAGAACAAGGCGAGACCATCAATCCCGCGATCTACGGTCGCAAAATCGCCGCGTTCGACAGCCCAATGCCAGGCGGCACGCACGTTTTCTATCTCCTGGGCGATGTGGACTAAGGCTCTTTGTTGTTTGTCGCCGCGCATCAGCGGCAGTTGTTTTTCTAAGAAATCAGTGTAAAAAGCGGCATGTTGATTGTGTACGGCCGTTGCTTTAGCCGCACGTCCAACCAACTTATCCAGCGCATATTGGCGCAGCACTTCCAACATTTCGAAGCGGATTTCACCGCTGCCAACCGCCGCCTGCCGCTGCAGCAAGGAACTGTTCACCAACATGCTCATTTGCGGCAAGGAGGCCCCGCCGACAACAGCGGCGGCCTGCCGGTTGAAGGAGCCGTGGAAAACAGCCAGATGCTGCAAAACCTGTTGTGTTGTTGTATCCAGCAATTTCCAGGAATAGTCGAAAACAGCGCGCAAGCTTTGATGGCGTGCAGGTAGATCATGTTGGTTGCTTTGCAGAAAATCGAGGCTTTTGGCGATTTCCTGGGCGATTTCGACACAGCCCAACAAGCGCACCCAACTGGCGGCCAATTCGATACCCAGCGGCAGCCCCTGGACGAGTTGGCAAATGCGATCAACGGCCGTTTCCGGACAACCCTCTCTGCTAACTTCAAACCCTGGCACAAGGCGGCGCGCACGCTGTACAAATAAATCTTGGGCACTGGCATCTTGTGGCGGCAGGCCACCCACTGGTAGTGTCCATTCAGCCGCCAGATTAAGACGTTCGCGTGACGTGATGATGATTTGCACGGCATCGGTTTTGGCGAGCAGCGCCAACAAAAACCCACGACCGGGTGCGAGAAGATGTTCGAAGTTATCGAGAATCAAAAGCAGCGATTTGTCGTGTAGATAGTCAAGCAGTTGATCTTGCAGCGCACGTTTGCCGGCAAAGCTGATGCCGATGGTTTCAGCAACGGCCGTTACAATTGCATTTGGGTTGTCGGTTTGCGATGCCATCAAACCAGCCAATGGCACAAAAAAGACGCCGTGTATAAACGGCCCCAAAAATTGTGTGGCGGCCCGCCAGCCGATTTCTGTGGCCAGGGCTGTTTTGCCGCTGCCGCCAATGCCCACCAGCGTTACCAGACGGTGCTGTGGAGCGGCCAAGTAGGCGTGCAGCTGCGCCAGCTCCTGCGCACGACCGACGAAGGTGGCATCCCGTGTGGGCAAATGATACGGCCGTTCTTCTGAGCCAGCGGCAATGCGGTCGCGCAAATTTTCGGTTTCCAGCATGGGATCAACACCCAATTCGTCCCATAAAATAGCACGCAGTTTTTCGTAATGCTGTAGGGCGGCGTTGCGTTCGCCCTGGTAAGCGAACAGGCGCATCAATTGGCGATGGGGGGCTTCTTGCCAGGGTTCGATGTCGATTTGTTGGCGTGTGTAGGGAACGGCCGTGGCGTATTCACCGCGCCGTTCATAATAATCGGCGAGGTCGCGAGCCGCAGCCAAAACGGCCTGGCGCAGTTCAGCACGCTGCGCCAGCACCCATTCATCATAGGCAAACGCATCTTCTAATAGAAAGCCAGCCATAAAATCGCCACGATAGAGGGTCAATGCCGCATTCATCTTGGCCATACACTCGGCACAATTTTCATCGCGCCGCCCTGCGTGGGCTGCACAGCCACGCAGCAGTTGTGCGAAAGTGACCACATCCACAGAACTGCTGCTCTTTACATTAAATTGAGTTGATTCGCGGGTCACATGCAGGAAAGATGGCTGCGCTTTGGCATCTTGAATGGCGCGGCGCAGGCGTGTTAATGTCTGGCGCAGATTGGTACGTGCCTGGGCATCAGGCATGTCGGGGAACAGCAGCCCGACCAAGGTTTCACGGCGGTGGGTGGTGGCATGCTCCACCGCGAGATAAGCCAAGAGCGCTTCAATACGTTTGCTGCGTGATTCTGGTATTGGTTGGGTGTCGATTGTGGCGTGGAAGGGGCCTAGCAGATTGATGTTCAGGTGTATCTCTTCAGATTTTGACAACGTCTGTACCTTATACGACGGAAGACAAATGCCCGAGGATGTGGCCACATCCTCGATTATCTATCAATTCAACCGTTCGCTCTTTTGTAAACATGAAATATTACTAATCGCATTTTAGCCCACCTTGAGTTGTCTGTCACGCTGCTGTCACATTGACCCCTTATGCTGGTGATAAGTAAGTAAACGCAAACATCTACAGGTAAATTATTGATTAAGAAGTTTCGGAGGATAGCATGACAGTTAATAGCAGTTCAATTGGTTCGGTTTCAGCGGTAAACAGATTGGTTCGTTTTCAAATTGTGTGTCGTCGTTATTCATTCTCACGCAAGCTGCGGCAGGTCTACGGCCGTTTCATCCAAACCTACCCCCAATGGCAAGACGGTCTCTTTGATTACCATTTTCTGACTCACAGCGCGGCACCTTTATGGGAAAACACCATCATCAATGGTATATGGCCCACGACCAACGAACTTGTCGCTGTCTGGCGCACACAAATTGGTTGCGGCCAAGCGGCCATTCGTCCTGAATATGTTGTAGAACTGAAAACGGCCGTTGCCGACTTCCTGGCACAGTTAAAGGCGACATTACCTGCTACACACTAAAAACGCCACCAACCAAGTGTCATTACTTCGGTAAACTCAGCACAGGGCTGAACGCAATGAAACATCCCAACGGACTTGGAAAAACAAACGAAGTTGGGATTCTTCACTCCGCTCCGCTACGTTCTGAATGACACTTCTAAAATGCCTCTGATATTTGTTTCATCTGTCGTTTGGGTTAAAAGACCAGTCAGGTTTTCAAAACCTGACTGGTCTAACGCGCACTAATCTTCATTCTACTAAAGATGTAGGACGATTTTGTAAATCATCTGGGCAAGATGGGAAAAGATGTTTATGCAGGTTTCTGGCCGATGGCGACAAAAATGCTCAGGGAGATCGCTTCGGCTGTAGGACTGGCGCAATCGCAGGTGCCCTCGGCACAATCGATGTCGATGTGGGTAAGTCCAGCGGTTTTGTACCAATCCTGCATGGCTGTGCGCTCAAAGCCCAGCCAACGATCCGCCATTGCTTCACGCATCCAGCTTTGGTCGTGGCTGTCGAGATCCGTGATGATGAGTTTGCCGCCGGGTTTGAGAATGCGTGCCATTTCGCTGATGGCATTAAGTGGATCAGGCGTGTGGTGCAGATACATATTAGCGAAAACGGCATCGAAGCTGTTATCGGCTGCGGGCAGTTGCTGCCCTTCAGCTTCATGCAGTTCGATGGTGGGATAAGCGGTCAGGTTTTGACGCGCGATAGCCAACATGTCTGCGCTCTCATCAAAGCCGACTTGTTGGGCCGTGTGGGGAGCCAGACCTTGTAACATGAAGCCTGTGCCTGTACCTATGTCGGCGACAACGGCCGTTGCTGGCAAACCTGCCTTTTTAATCGTAGCATCTCGCATTTCTTCGGTGAAAAA